>JAKANU010000265.1 GCA_021812315.1 Pseudomonadota bacterium | reverse complement strand
GTCCTGCGTTGGGCCTCCAGCCTGGCAGGCCACTCGGACCACCCGGTCTCCCAAGCCATTGCGCAAGGCCTGGGGATGCAAGGCAAGGAACAGCTCGAAAGATTCGCCGCCTTGCCGGGTCGCGGCATTGAAGCTAAAGCCGATGGTCTTTCATTGATTCTTGGGAATCACCGCCTGATCGAAGACCGCGGCCTTTGCAGTTTGCAGATCGAGGCACGACTGGCCGAGCAAGAAGCACAAGGACGCACAGTCACGATGCTGGCTTCCAACACCCAAGTTCTCGCGATTTTCGCAGTTGCCGACACCATCAAGGAGAGTTCGCGCGAGGCCATTGCGGAACTTCATGCCCTTGGCGTAGCTTCGGTCATGCTCACGGGCGACAACGTCGCCACCGCCAAAGCAATCGCCAAGCAAGCTGGAATTGACGATGCGCGCGGCAACTTGATGCCCGAGGACAAACTCGCCGCCATCGAGGAGATGCAAAAGCAATATGGCTATGTTGCGATGACCGGTGATGGCATCAACGACGCTCCCGCGCTTGCACGCTCCAACGTCGGCTTTGCCATGGGCGGAGCGGGAACCGACACCGCCATGGAAGCGGCGGATGTGGTCATCATGAATGATGACCTTCGGCGTATTCCCGAGGCGATCCGGCTCTCGCGCAAGACCCAAGCTATTCTCTGGCAGAACATAACGCTGGCGTTGAGCATCAAGGCGGTATTTTTACTACTCGCGTTGTTCAGCGGAGCGACGATGTGGATGGCAGTTTTTGCCGACATGGGCGCGAGTCTTCTGGTCGTGTTCAATGGGCTGAGAATGTTGCGCTCGACTCCCGCGGGCCTCGCACCGGGCGCGCTGGTGCAGGGCCCGCGCGCAAGGTAGCGAACCCTCAAATCAAAAGGGTGAAGTTGCTAGACTGCGGGTATGACCGACCCCGCCAAGCTCCACTCGCCGGTGATGGCCCAGTACCTTGGCCTGAAGGCGGACTACCCGGATACGCTGCTGCTGTACCGCATGGGCGACTTCTACGAGTTGTTTTACGCGGATGCCGAAAAGGCTGCTCGATTGCTGGGCATCACGCTGACGCAGCGCGGCCAGTCCGCCGGGGCGCCGGTGGTCATGGCGGGGGTGCCTTTTCATTCAGTGGAGACGTACCTGGCGCGGCTCATCGGGCTCGGTGAATCGGTTGCCATCTGCGAACAGGTCGGCGAAGTTGGCGGCAAGGGTCCGGTCGAACGCAAAGTGGTGCGCGTGGTCACACCGGGCACCCTGACCGATCTGGAACTGCTGGGCGACAAGACCGAATCGGTGTTGCTGGCAGTGCACCAGGGGCCGCGCAACACCTGTGGCCTGGCCTGGCTCAGTCTGACGCAAGGCGAAGTGCAGTTGGCACAATGCGCGCCCGATGAATTGCCCGAATGGATCGAGCGCATCAGCCCGGGCGAACTGATCTTCAGCGCCGCAGTCACGCCAAGCTTCGAAGCCAGTCTGCGCGCCGCGCCGGGTGTGGCGGCGGTAGCGGCGCGACCTGACTGGCAGTTTGATGCGGGTCTGGGCCAGCGCGAATTGCTGGCCCGGTTGCAGGCCGCCAGTCTGTCACCGTGGCAAGCACAGGACCTGGTCCAGGCACACGCCGCCTGCGCCGCCCTGCTGTCCTACGCCGAGCACACGCAGGGCCGGGCACTGACTCACCTGCACAGTGTGAGGGTGCAGCGCCGTGATGAATTGATCGAGCTGGCGCAGAACACGCGACGCAATCTCGAACTCACGCAGACCCTGCACGGCGAAGACCATCCGACGCTGTTTTCGCTGCTCGATACCTGCATGACCGGTATGGGCAGCCGGCTGCTGAAGCACTGGCTGCTCAACCCGCGACGCGAGCGCAGCGACGCCAAGCAGCGCCTGGACGCCATCACGGCGCTGCGCCAGGGCCCCTGGCTGGGACTGCGCGAAGGGCTCAAGGGCAGCAGCGATGTGGAGCGCATCACGGCGCGCCTGGCGCTGCGCCAAGTGCGGCCGCGCGAACTCGTGGCCCTGCAATTGACGCTACAAAAATCAGAGCTGCTTACGCCCAATCTGCGCGGTCTTGAGGCGTATTTGACTGAACTTTCAGGAGCACTGCTGGCGCCACCTGGCTGCACCGCGTTGCTGTGCCAGGCGCTCGACCCGGAACCCGCGGCGCTGCTGCGCGACGGTGGCGTCATTGCCGGCGGGTTCGACACGGAATTGGACGAGTTGCGTGCCATTCAGACCAACTGCGACGCCTTCCTGCTTGACCTGGAGAGTCGCGAGCGCGGGCGCACCGGCATTGCCAATTTGCGCGTGCAGTTCAACAAGGTGCACGGCTTTTTCATCGAAGTCACGCAGGGCCAGCTCGACAAAGTGCCCAACGACTACCGGCGCCGCCAGACCCTGAAGAACGCCGAGCGCTTCATCACCCCCGAGCTCAAGGCCTTTGAGGACAAAGCCCTGAGCGCCCAGGAACGGGCCCTGGCGCGCGAAAAATGCCTGTATGAGCAACTGCTCGATGACTTGCAGGCGTTTGTGCCGGCGCTCACGCAACTGGCGCGCGCCCTGGCCAGCATCGACGCCTTGTGCGCCCTGGCCGAACGCTCGCTCACGCTCGACTGGTGCGAGCCGAGCTTTGTCAGGGAGCCGTGTCTGGACATCACCCAGGGGCGACACCCGGTGGTACAGGCGCGCCTGAACGAAACCAGCGCCGGAGCCTTCATCGCCAACGACACGCATCTGGGCGCCAGGCAGCGCATGCAGATCATCACCGGCCCGAATATGGGCGGCAAATCGACCTACATGCGCCAGGTGGCGATCATCGTGCTGCTCGCAGCCATGGGCAGCTATGTTCCGGCCAGCGCCTGCCGGCTCGGCCCGATTGACGCCATTCACACGCGTATTGGCGCTGCGGACGACCTGGCCAACGCGCAGTCCACATTCATGCTCGAGATGCTCGAAGCGGCGCAGATCCTGCACGCGGCCACACCCAACTCGCTGGTCCTGATGGACGAAATCGGCCGCGGCACGAGTACCTTTGATGGTCTGGCGCTGGCCAGCGCCATCGCGGCGCAGTTGCACGACAAGGCGCAGGCCTATACGCTATTTGCAACGCACTACTTTGAACTCACCGAGTTTCCCGCCACCCACCATAGCGCCGTCAACGTGCATGTGAGCGCCGCCGAGTCTGGCCGCGACATCGTATTCCTGCACCAGATCGAGAGCGGACCCGCCAGCCGCAGCTATGGCATTCAGGTCGCGCGTCTGGCGGGCATGCCGGCCACCGTCATCAACCAGGCCCGGCATGCGCTCGATGCGCTCGAAGCCAACGCGCTGCAAAGCCGAACCCAGGTGGACCTGTTTGCGCCCCCACCTGCTACAGAAAGCATAGCTGCAAGTGCTCTGGATACGGCCTTTGCAGGCATCAATCCGGATAGCCTTAGCCCGCGTGAGGCGCTTGAGACCCTGTACCAACTCAAGGCGCTGGTGGCAAAGTCCTAGACCGCTGAAGTTCACCGACCCGCGCTGCCAGCGCCTGGACGCGCAATCGTCTGTCAGTCCCCATTTCCGAAGAGGTCGTTGAAGTTCCTGGCAGCGTCGGCGCGGTGGCCGCTGGTCGTCGGGGTGCCCTTCGGATATTCCTCCGCAATGCGATCCTCCCAATACACCGTCGGGTTGGGCGCGGCACAAAGGCGTCTAAACACCTCCTGCGGCACGTGCTTGTAGGCCAGCACCGTCTGGTTGTCCCAATGCAGATCGAGTTGCTGCGTGGCGCTGTTGTAGTCGGCCTTCCTGATGCGGCCGGTGGTGAATGTCTTGGTTGGCATGTGTGAGTCTCCGTTAGCCTGTGCATGATGCACGAAACATCGCGGTTACACAGTTGCATCGAGCGCGCGTGCCCGCGCCAGTTTGGAACCTAGGGTAATCACCTATTAGACCGAGTTATTTTCCAACTAGAATTTATGTGTGATGTTTTATTTTCTTTTTGAAACTATTTAATATATCTTTTTTCCATTTTTGTCTGTGCGCGAATTTCTTGACTCAACCGATCGCCGCTTAGCCAGGTTGCTTTCAAGCGACGGGCAAAGCAGCGT
>JAKANU010000264.1 GCA_021812315.1 Pseudomonadota bacterium | reverse complement strand
CAGCCCCACTCACCGCGGGGCGCATCCTCTTTCGATGCGAGACAGAAGCTGTTGCTCTGCACGTGAACCACGATGCGCGGCACCTCGTCACGGTACTGCAGGACGCCATCCAGGTAGCGCTCGACCTTCACTTTGACGCCGACAACGATCGCGCGCCGCACGTCGGCCGCCGACCGAAACACCTTCTTGTCCATCCACTGCTCCCCGGCCAGGGCATCCGGCCGACACACATATGGTAGCGACTCTGCGCCCTTGTCCCATTATTTTTTGCTATTGTGAGACTTGCGGCGATAGTCACTTAAGCTATTGATTCACAACGTCTGATTGTGAGATTTAATGAGACAAGGTTGCGGCGGCGCCATCATAGAAGCGTCGAAACCAACCGGGAGTCCAAGAATGGCAGCGATTGTGGGACTGGGTAGTGGGATTCTGGGACTGAGTCCCGGAATGGCGGGCGCCGGCCCCAGCCGCGTGCTGGCCGAGTCGGCCCTGGCGATCCTCGTGCGGCGTCGCAACAGCGGCGCGCCGGCCGTGCGGATGGCCTGCCGGGCGCTGGTGCGGCGCTGGGTGGCGGTGGCGCGGGGTGTGGCATGAAGCGCAGCGATCGTCCTGACGTGCGCAACCCGCTGCTGGCGTTGCCGGCGGCCCAGGCCATGCAGAACCTGCCCCCGGAGGCCAAGGCGGCGCTGAAGGCGCTGCTCATCGACATCCGAAACGACTGCCGCGTTCGCGCCGAAGAGTGCTGGCGCAAGCACAAGGCACCCATGGCGGCGTACTGGAAGGCGCAGGGCGTCTATGCGAACCACGCCCAGCGGCTGCTGAAGCCCTGACACCGGCCGGTTACCGTAACCGCCGCTACCGCCCGATACCGGCGTCGTAACCGTGCTAAGTTATTGTCATCATTCACTTTTCCGGCGCCGTAACCGCGTAACCGGTTTTCCCGACGTAACCCACCATGTGTGTGTGCGCGTGTGTGTGCGTGCGCGCAGCGCGCGTGTGCGTGCATGCATGCGCCTGTGCGCCTGTGCGCGTGTGTATGTATGTTCATGGTTACAGTGGTTACATGGTTACGGTTATGGGGATTCGGCTGAAAAATCAACGACTTAGGCCGTTACCGATTTCGTTACCGGTTTCCGGTGTCGGTTACGGCTGCCGCCGGCCACGACTTCACGCCACGTCACTGCATTCCATCCTCAATTTTGGGCAGTCCATGGCAGAATCCTGCCGTCGAGGCTGGACAGACCAAAAATGAGCATGGTTCGCTATGAGGCTCCTGCCTGGGGCATGCCAGGGGTGCGCTACTTCCGGTGTGAGCCCATGGCGGCCACGCTGGGGACCGAGGCCTGCGCGTCGAACTGGCGCGCCAGCAACGAGCGCGATGCCGAGCGCCTGATGAAGTGCAGGACGTGCCCCGTGGGCGCCGTGCACGCTGGAGAGACGGCGGCCAGCATGAGCCCGCTGCGTGGCACCAAGGTCTGCAGCCGCTGCCTGTGCGGCACCACCAGGCTGATCCACGGCTGGCTGTGCGTGAGCTGCTACAACCGAGAGCGCGAGTGGCTGGCCGGGCGCAATGCCAAGGGCAAGGCCCCGGTGCGCATGCAGCCGATGCACCGGCGGACGTTGAAGGTCGTCGAGGCTGGTGCCGTGCGCATCGCGGCGCGCGACCTGACGATGAGCCTGGAGGAGCTGATGGCGGCCGAGCTGCGCGACAGTCGCAAGGCCGTGGTGTTCGCGTTCAACGGCGCGCCGGCCGCGCGCTTCCCGCAGGTGGCGCTGTGGTAGCGCCGCCGAAGAAGGCGCCGCCCGAGGAGTTCTCGTGGCGGATCACGAAGCACGTCTGCCGGGCGTGCATGGGGCGCGTGCTGATGCGCGAGACCTTCGAGGGTCGCCGCGTCTACCGCTGCAGCAACTGCGGCATCGAGCGCGAGGGCCGGTCCGAGCTGGCTTTGTGCTGCTGCGGGATCCGGTTCGGCAAGGCCCAGCGAGACGCTGGCATCAGGTGTCTCCCTAATCCGATGCGCACACCCGAGTGCATGAGTGAGATAATTGCTCAGGAAGTCGTGCACTCGAACCAGCTAAGGCGCCGTGAAGAAGCTCAACCTGATGAATGAGACCTATGGCTCTCTGCGAGTCATCGCACCAGCCGACAACATCGGCCGGTACACCGCGTGGCTGTGCCGTTGCGAATGCGGAACAGAGGTCGTGAAGCGACAGGCTGATATTCGGTTCGGGCTCATCAAGTCTTGCGGATGCAAGAAGGCCGATCGTGCGGCTTTAATGGGCAAATTGAACAGGCGTCTAATTGAGCCTGGGTCAAGGTTTGGGAAGCTGGTCGTAATTAAGGAGGTCGAGGCCTCCAAGTTCAGCGACGGCAGAACCATGTACCGATATCTGGTTCGCTGCGATTGCGGCGTCCAGAAGGTTGTTCCTTCTCAAAAGCTGACTGCCCGCGCTCTGGTTTCTTGCGGATGCGCGAAGAGGGGCACTTCAGCACCGCTGCTGCCTGCCAAGCGGCGTGCAACTGCAGCTGTTGGCGAAAGCAAAAGGCGAGCATTGAAGTCCCGTGCCGAGGGTTCTTTCACGACCGGTCAGATCGCAGAATTACATAAGAAGCAGCAAGGCCGATGCGCTTGGTGCGCAAAGAAACTCGGTGAAAAGTTTCATCGCGATCATCGCATTCCGCTTTCAAAAGGCGGGTCTAATCGAATTACCAACATCGAACTACTGTGCCCAACGTGCAACGTGAGGAAGCAGGCGCAAGACCCCATCGAATGGGCTCGAAAGAACGGGAAGCTCTTGTGATTCTTAGCCCTGGCAAGCCGGCGCTCAGTCCGGTGGAAGACGTCGAAGAGTGAAGCCCTACCAACTTCTGCGCGGCGACAACCTGGCGCTGCTGCGCGACATGGCTGACGCCAGCGTGGATTCGATCGTGACGGACCCGCCGTATGAACTGGGGTTCATGGGCAAGGCCTGGGACGCGCGAGGCGTCGCCTACAAGGTCGAACTCTGGCGCGAGGCCCTGCGCGTGCTAAAGCCTGGCGGCTACCTGCTGGCGTTCGGCGGCGCGCGGACGTTCCATCGGGTGGCCGTGGCAATCGAGGATGCGGGGTTTGAGCTGAGGGACACGATTATGTGGGTGTATGGCAGCGGGTTTCCGAAGTCGCTCAACGTCGCCAACGCGATCCACGACGCGGCCATTGGCCAGTCGCAGGGTGGGGCAAAGCCCAGCAGCAAAAACCACGGAAAGTTCAAGGGCGGTTGCTCTGATGGGAACGAGGTCGGGCGCGGTTTTGGCGCTGGGCCTGGGCAGTTCATGGCCGAAGCTGGCACCAAGAGTGAGCGCGATTTGGTCGAGCGGGCTCAGGCGTGGCAAGGCTGGGGCACCGCCCTGAAGCCAGCCTGGGAGCCGATCCTGGTGGCGCGCAAGCCGCTGGACGGAACGGTGGCAGAGAACGTCCTGAAGCACGGCACCGGCGCGCTGAACATCGACGGGTGTCGGGTTGAGACCGACGCGCCGCGCGAGTGGCGTGAAGCTCGGCGGAACGAGGCTAGTGACGAAACGCGCAATGCTTACGGCAGAGGTTTGGCCGGCAGCAAAGCAGTCGATGACACCACGCTCGGCCGCTGGCCCGCGAACCTGATCCACGACGGCAGCGACGAGGTGCTGGCGGCGTTCCCGCAGGCCAGCGGCACCGTGGCGTCGGCGCGTGGTACCGAACCCAGCGAGAAGACCGACAACACGTTCGGCGAGTTCGGCGGCCGTGCGCCAAGCGATCAGCGCGATGGTGGCGGCAGCGCGGCGCGGTTCTTCTACTGCGCCAAGGCAAGCCGCGCCGACCGCAACGAGGGTTGCGAGGCGCTGCCGTCCAAGGCCCTGAACTGGTCGAGCGGCGAGGCCAACCCGGGCGCGTTTCAGAGCCCGAACACCGACCGCACGGCGCGCAACTTCCACCCCACCGTCAAGCCCACCGCCCTGATGCGCTACCTGTGCCGGCTGGTGACGCCGCCCGGCGGCACGGTCCTGGACCTGTTCAACGGCAGCGGTAGCACCGGCAAGGCGGCCGTGCTGGAGGGCTTCCGCTACATCGGCCTGGAGCTGGACGAGGACG
>JAKANU010000263.1 GCA_021812315.1 Pseudomonadota bacterium | reverse complement strand
CGTGCACCAAATTTGAGTAAGTCACGCCGTCCATATTCGTCCGCGATGCCCTCGGCCAGTTCGCGTACGGTGATGGCACGCCCAGAGCAGATATTCAATGGGCCTAGTGCCGTCCCCAATGCAACTTCAACGATCATCCGACCGGCCTCGCTGACGTCCAGAAAATCCCGAATTTGCTCACCACTGGTGAGTTCGACGGGTTCTGCAGCCGCTAATCTGGCGCGCAAATGCGGGACCAGGCGCCGCTCATCTTCGCCCTCCCCATGGAGATAAAACAAACGGCACCAGGCAAACTCCACACCGCGCTCTGGCAGGAATTGAGATAGTGCAATGAATGCCGCCGCCTTGGCGCCCGCGTAGGGTGTCAGTGGGAGCAGGGGCGTATCCACTGACAGAGTGCCTCCACGCAAGTCGTATTCGAAACAGGTACCAATCCCTATCCAGCGCCTGACTTGGGCCTGTGCCGCGCCCTTGGCAAGTTGCAGCGTACCTGACAAGCAATCCAGGTTGGTGGCGGATTGCAGATACTTGCCAGGTTCGGCGTACCAAGCGACATGAATAACAGTGTCAACGCCGGCGCAAACGTTCGCCCACCAGTCGGCCCCCTCGGCAAAAAGATCCCTTGTAGTGACCACCGATTCCACGCTTTCGAGCGCACTGACTTGTTCCTGCTTCCCGCAGCGCATGACGACTCTAACAGGCACTCCCCTCAAACCCAGTTCCCGCAGCACCTGACGCCCGACAAAGCCAGTCGCTCCTGTAAGCAACGTGAGGCCACTCATACAACTTCCAGTCTCGGCACCGCCGTGACGAATCTTGTCCCCTGGGGTGCCAGCCTCGCGTTCTGCTGCATCACCTCTGCAGCGATATTCCATGGCAGTATCAGCAAATAGTCAGGACGCCTTTCGGCCAATGCCGTCGGCGGCAGGATCGGAATGTGGCTGCCCGGCAGGAATTTTCCCTGTTTCGCGGGCGCCGCGTCGCAGACGAAGGGCAGCAAATCGGGCTTGACTCCGGCGTAGTTCAGGAGCGTATTGCCCTTTGCCGCCGCTCCGTACCCAGCAACCGTCTTTCCAGCGCGTTTTTGCTCAATAAGAAAAGCCAGCAAAGCGTTCTTGACCTCGTCCGCCCGGGTCTGAAAGCCTTGGTAGGTTGCCAGCTCTTGCATGCCACACTGCATCTCCCTTGCCAGCATTGCCCGAACCGCCTCGGTACTCGCACGCGGGTCATTGGCATGGCAAGCATAAACGCGCAGGCTGCCGCCGTGGGTGCCCAGCTCTTCAACGTCAAGTGCACGAAGGCCAGCCGATGCAAAAACGCGCCCAACCGTAAACAGCGAAAGATACGAATAGTGCTCGTGATACACCGTATCGAACTGCGTTTGCTCCAATAAGCGCATCAGATGGGGAAATTCCAGCGTAATGGTGCCACCGTTGCGCAGCGCGGCCCTGAGCCCGCGGGTGAAGTCGTTGATGTCGGGCACATGCGCAAGAACGTTGTTGCCGACGATGAGGTCGGCCAATTTCCCGGCCTGTGCGAGCTCTTGACCCAGGGCTTCGCCAAAGAACTCACGCAATACGGAAATGCCAAGTTTCTCGGCAGCCATCGCTGTGCTCGCGGTCGGCTCGATACCCAGGCAGGGAATTCCGGCAGCGACGAAATTCTTCAACAGGTACCCATCGTTGGCAGCCACTTCGATGACCAGGCTGCGGCTGGTGAGCCCGAGTCGTGCCGTGATACCTCGCGCGTAGCTCGCCGCATGGTCCAACCAACTCGTCGAGGTACTCGAAAAATAGGCATACTCCGAACCAAAGAGTTCACTGGCCTGAGCGTAGTCCTCGGTCTGTACCAGCCAGCATCGATCGCACACCTTCGCAGTCAAGGGAAAATACTTTTCCGGTTGACGCAGGTCAGCGGCCGTCAGATAGGCATTCGACGGCGGGGCAAAGCCAAGGTCGACGAAGCTGTGCTGAACCGGCGCTGAGCAGTGACGGCATTTCATAAGGTCACACCGCTGAACTCATCGTCGAGGTAGGGATATTGTGCGTCTTTCGTGGACAGTTCAGTGAGGGCCAGTGGCCAGCCGATCGACAACCTGGGGTCTCTCGAATTCAATCCCGCCTCTGCCCCGGGCACATAGGCCATTGAATGCAAATAGATGAGTTCGCAGTCGTCGGCAAGCGTCTGGAACCCGTGCGCGAAGCCCTCCGGTATCAGCATCGCGCGATGGTTGATCGCCGAAAGCTCTTCTGCATGCCATTGCAAGAACGTCGCCGATCCGGCGCGCAGGTCCACCGCCACGTCCCACACCGCACCTCGCAGGCAGGTGACGAGCTTCATCTCGGCATGGGGCGGGCGCTGATAGTGCATGCCGCGCACCGTGCCGCCTTTGGCAGTCCAGGAGTGGTTGATCTGCGCGACGGGTTGTCGCCAGCCGGCTTGAGCCAGTTCCTGGGCGCAAAACAGCCGGGTCAGTGCGCCCCGGCCGTCAGTGACACTACTACGCTCGACCAGGCGAAGCCCCGACAGTGGTAGCCCTTTCAGAGTCAGGCGGTTCATGTCAAGGCCTCGTAGGCTGAAAAGTCGGCTTCACACAAGCTGCGTGCACCGGCACCCTCACGCTGCAGCAGGTACCACTGCATGGTGCGCCTCACGGCCTCGTTCAATGTCCATCTGGGTTTGACGCTAAGAACGTTCCGCGCCTTGCTCGCATCGAGCGCCAACCACTCTGCTTCATGTGGTTGCCGACTATCATTTTGATAGCTAATTGCGCCCGATCCATAAGCCTCCCTGGCCATTTCGGCAACATGTTTGACCGTCGCTGCAGACGCTTCCTGTGGTCCAAAGTTGTAGGCTTGCGCTAGGCCAGGCGACTCCCAAAGCCTCTCCGCCAATATCAGGTAGCCGGCCAAAGGTTCGAGCACGTGCTGCCATGGGCGGATCGCCTGCGGGTGCCGGATCTCCAGCGCGTCGCCACGCTGCCAAGCCCTTACCGCGTCGGGCAATAGACGATCCGCAGACCAATCTCCGCCCCCAATGACATTTCCCGCGCGTGCCGAAGCCACGCCAACCCCCCGGGCAGCGAGGAAAGAGTCTCGATAACTGGCAATCACCATCTCCGCCGCCGCCTTGCTCGCACTATAGGGATCATGGCCACCAAGCTCGTCACATTCACGGTACGACATGCGTCTGCCGCTTTGTCGATAAACCTTGTCGGTGGTCACCGCGACGACTACCCGTGTGCAGTCAAGCTGGCGCACGGCCTCGAGGACATTGGCGGTACCCTGAACGTTGGTCGCGAAAGTATCCAAAGGCGCACCGTAACTGGCCCGCACCAGCGCTTGCGCCGCGAGATGCAAGACCACCTCCGGGCCGAACGTCCGCAGTGCCGCGGCCAGTGATTTCGCATCGCGAATATCGCTGAAGTGGCTCTCGCACAGGCTCTCGCCGTGAACCAGTTCGAACAGGCTGGGCCGCGTATGCGGCGGCAAGCTGATCCCGACAACCTCGGCCCCAAGGCGGCGAAGCCACAACGCCATCCAGGCCCCCTTGAACCCGGTGTGCCCTGTGAGCGCGACGCGCTTGCCCCGCCAGAACTGCGCACTCGGGAGCGCGGCAATCGTCATCGCCAGGTCTTCCATGGAGCGCAACCACGGGCCCAGAGCTCTTCGAGCTGATTCTTTTCGCGCAAGGTATCCATGGGTTGCCAGAAGCCGCGATGCTCAAATGCCATCATCTGCCCCTGGCGCGCCAAACCAACCAAGGGCTCGCCTTCAAAGCTGCTTTGGTCGCCATCGATAAAGTCGAGTACCCTGGGCGAAAGAACAAAGAAGCCGCCATTGATCACACCGCCGTCGCCGCGCGGCTTCTCGGCAAAGCCTGTTACCTGATCACCTGAGCGCTCCAAGGCACCGTAGCGTCCCGGTGGCAGGACCGCAGTAATCGTTGCCAACTTACCGTGCCGGCGGTGAAAGTCAATGGAGGCACGAATGTCAACATTGCTCAAACCATCTCCGTAGGTGAAACAGAATGCCGCTTCGTCCTTGATGAAGTCCCCCACACGCTTGAGTCGTCCACCGGTCATCGTATCCTCGCCGGTATCGATCAAGG
>JAKANU010000020.1 GCA_021812315.1 Pseudomonadota bacterium | reverse complement strand
CGTGCTCAACAACCTGTACAAGCAGACCCAGTTGCAGGACACCTTTGGCATGAACATGGTGGCGCTGATCGACGGGCAGCCCAAACTGTGCAACCTCAAGGACTTGCTGGAAGTCTTCCTGCAGCATCGCCGGGAGGTGGTGACGCGGCGCACGGTGTTCAATTTGCGCAAGGCCCGCGAGCGTGGCCATGTCCTCGAAGGCCTGGCCGTGGCGCTGGCCAACATCGACGACTTCATTGCCATCATCCGCAATGCGCCAACGCCTCCGGTGGCCAAAGTCGAGCTGATGGCCAGGCCGTGGGACAGCAAGCTGGTGCGCGAAATGCTGACTCGCAAGCGCGCCGGCGGCGGCACCGTCAATGCTGACGACTACCGCCCGGATGGCCTGGAGGGCGCCCGTGGCATGGGCACCGATGGCCTGTACCGCCTGTCAGACACCCAGGCGCAGGAGATCTTGCAGATGCGCCTGCAACGCCTGACCGGCCTGGAGCAGGACAAGATCGTCGCCGAGTACAAGGAAGTGATGGCTGAAATCGATGATCTGCTCGACATCCTGGCCCGGCCCGAGCGCGTCTCGACCATCATCGGCGAAGAGCTCAGCGCCATCCGGAGCGAGTTTGGCCAGACCAGGCTGGGCACACGCCGCAGCCAGGTGGAATACAGCTCGTTTGACCTCTCCACCGAAGATCTGATCACCCCGACCGACATGGTGGTCACCCTCTCGCACACCGGCTACATCAAGAGCCAGCCGCTGAGCGAGTACCGCGCCCAAAAGCGCGGCGGACGCGGCAAGCAGGCCACCGCCACCAAGGAAGACGATTGGGTCGATCAGTTGTTCATCGCCAACACGCACGATTACATCCTGTGCTTCAGCAATCGCGGCCGTCTGTACTGGCTCAAGGTGTGGGAAGCGCCCCAGGGATCGCGCAGCTCGCGCGGGCGTCCGATCGTCAACATGTTTCCGCTGCAGGAAGGCGAAAAGATCAATGTCGTCTTGCCTCTGACTGGGGACAAGCGCAGTTTTCCTGAGGATCAGTATGTGTTCATGGCCACCAGCATGGGCACGGTGAAGAAGACACCCCTGAATGATTTCAGCAACCCGCGCAAGGTCGGCATCATTGCCGTCAATCTTGACGAGGGCGACTACCTGATCGGCGCGGCCATCACCGACGGCAAGCACGACGTGATGTTGTTCTCCGACGGAGGCAAGGCAGTGCGCTTCAATGAGGACGAAGTGACAGCCCACGGTCGCCAGTCGCGCGGAGTCAAGGGGATGAACCTCGAAGAAGGCCAAAGCGTGATCGCCATGCTGGTCGCCGAGGACGAGCAACAAAGCGTGCTGACCGCGACCGAGAACGGCTACGGCAAGCGCACCAGCATCACCGAGTACACCCGCCACGGGCGTGGCACCAAGGGCATGATTGCCATCACCCAGTCCGAGCGCAATGGCAAGGTGGTCGCCGCCACACTGGTGCATGCCGACGATGAAATCATGTTGATCACGGACCGTGGCGTACTGGTGCGCACCCGGGTCAGCGAAATCCGCGAACTCGGTCGCGCCACCCAGGGCGTGACCTTGATTGGTCTGGATGATGGCTCCAAACTCAGCGGACTGCAACGCATCGTCGAGAATGATGCCAACACTGCCGAGAACGAATCGCCGGATGCGGGCCATGAACAGACGCCGCTCTGATGCTATGGTTTTTGTAGCTTGGTACGCAAACCGGACGGTCGCTGGATAGGTATTTCGTAACATTTTGCCGATGAACCGACCCTATAACTTTTCCGCCGGACCGGCAGTCATGCCGCAAGAAGTCCTCAGCCAGGCGGCCGCTGAAATGCTCGACTGGCACGGCAGCGGCATGAGCGTGATGGAGATGAGCCATCGCGGCCAGGAGTTCGTCTCGATTTACGAGCAGGCCCAAGCGGATCTGCGTGAATTGCTGGCCATCCCGGTCAACTTCAAGATCCTGTTCATGCAAGGTGGCGGCCAGGCCGAAAACGCCGTGGTGCCGATGAACCTGTCGCGCGGCGGCACGATGGACTTTGTGGTGACCGGAAGTTGGAGTCAGAAATCGTACGCGGAAGCGGGCCGGTACGGGTCCGCAAGAATCGCCGCAAGCAACCTTGCAGATGGCCATACGACCCTGCCCCGGCCCGCCAGTTGGCAACTCCATACGGACGCAAGCTATGTTCATCTGTGCACCAACGAGACCATCCACGGCGTGGAGATCCACGAACTTCCTGATCTGCGCTCGCTGGGGTCGAGCGCGCCGCTGGTGATCGATTTCTCCTCGCATGTGGCTTCGCGAGCGGTCGACTGGTCACGCGTGGGATTGGCCTTTGCCGGCGCACAGAAAAACCTCGGACCGGCCGGCCTGACCCTGGTGGTGGTGCGCGAAGACCTGCTCGACCGGGCGCTGGCAATCTGCCCGAGTGCCTTCAACTACCACGCCGTCGCGGACAACCAGTCGATGTTCAACACACCACCAACCTACGCCATCTACATGGCCGGACTGGTCTTTCAGTGGCTCAAGCGCGAAGGGGGCGTGGCCACCATCGAGGCGCGCGCCGTAGCCAAGGCGAGCTTGTTGTACGACGCTATCGACCGTTCCCAGTTGTATGTCAACCGCGTCGCACGGGATTGCCGTTCGCGCATGAATGTGCCGTTTTTCTTGCGCGAACCAGCCCTCGACGCTGCCTTTCTCAGTGGCGCGCGTGAACGCGGCATGCTGCAGCTCAAAGGCCACAAATCGGTGGGTGGCATGCGCGCCAGCCTGTACAACGCGATGCCCCTGCAGGGCGTACAGGCGCTGGTCGAGTACCTGCGCGATTTCGAAAAACACCGGGCCTGAACATGCCTGCGCCCAGCTCCCCCTTGCCAAGCCTGTCGGACCTGCGTGGCCAGATCGACGCCATCGACGAGCAGTTGCTCAGCTTGCTGAACGCTCGCGCGCTGGTCGCAGAGAAGGTCGGCGAAGTCAAGAAGCGTGAAGGCACAGCCTATTTCCGGCCCGACCGCGTCGCTCAAGTGATCGAGAAGATTTCATTGGCCAACCCGGGCCCGCTCAAGACCAACCACGTCACTGCAATCTGGCGCGAAATCATGTCGGCCTGTCTGGCGCTGGAGGCGCCCCAGCGCGTCGCGGTCCTGGGACCGGCAGGCACGTTTTGCGAGCAGGCCGCGGTCGAGTTCTTCGGCGGTGCAGCCGATCTGATCTATTGCGCCAACTTTGACGAAGTATTTCATGCCACCGCAGCAGGCAGCGCGCAATACGGCGTCGTCGGCGTGGAAAATTCAACCGAAGGCATGGTGACGCGCTCGCTCGACCTGTTCCTGCAATCGCCCACCCACGTGATTGGCGAAGTCACACTGCTGGTTCGGCACAACCTGTTGCGCGCCGACAAGTCGCTCGAGGGTATCGAGGCGGTGCTGGCGCACCCGCTGGCGCTGGCGCAGTGTCAGGCATGGCTGGGCAAGCACCTGCCGCACGCCGAGCGCCGACCGGTCTCGAGCAACGCCGAAGGCGCCCGGCTGGCGACCACCAACCCGGCCTGGGCGGCTTTGGCCAGTGAGCGCGCAGCGACCCAGTTTGGCCTGCACATCGCCGCGCATGCGATTCAGGACGACGCCTATAACCGGACCCGCTTTTGCGTCATCTGCCTGCCACAGACGCTTGGCACCCCGCCGGCCACGGGCAATGACTGCACCAGCCTGATCGTCTCGGTCCTGAACCGGCCCGGTGCGGTACACGACTTGCTGGTGCCACTCAAGACACACGGGGTGTCGATGACCCGGTTCGAATCCCGCCCGGCCCGTACCGGACAGTGGGAATACTATTTTTATATCGACATTCAGGGCCACCCATCGCAGGCCCACGTCGCTCTTGCCCTCAAGGAGCTGGAGGGACTTTGCGCGTTTTACAAGCTGCTTGGCACCTACCCTGTGGCCGGATGAACAGGAAATACGATGTTTGAACAGTTGGGCGTCATAGGTTGCGGCTTGATGGGCGGCTCGTTCGCTTTGGCACTGCGCCGCGCCGGGCTCGTCAAACGGGTCGTCGGCTACAGCAAGTCCCCGTCCACGACGGAGCGCGCACGTGCACTCGGAGTCATCGACATCGAGGCCCCGTCGGCGCTGATGGCCATCTCCGGCGCCGATATCGTGCTGATCGCCGTTCCGGTCGCCGCCACGGAAGCCACCTTCAAGGCCATCAAGCACCTGGTGACCCCGCAGATGCTGATCATGGACGTGGGGTCAACCAAGCGCGATGTCGTCGACGCGGGACGCCGCGCTTTGCGCGAGCACATCGGTTCGTTTGTACCGGCGCATCCGATTGCCGGACGTGAAGTCTCCGGCGTCGAGAATGCCGACGCCGAGCTGTACCAAGACAGGCAGGTGATCCTCACACCGATCGAGCGAACCCAGACCGTCCAGTTACAACAGGCGGTCGACGTCTGGACCGCCCTGGGCTGCCGTGTGGTAAAGATGTCGCCCGAATCGCACGATGCGGCCTTCGCCGCCGTCAGTCACTTGCCACATCTGATTTCGTTTGCCTTGATGAATGCCATTTCGGGCCAGCCACGCGGCAAGGATTTCCTGTCACTCGCCGGGCCGGGCTTTCGCGATTTCACCCGCATCGCGGCGAGTGACGCGAAGATGTGGCGCGACGTGCTGCTGTCCAACCACGAAGAGTTGATCGGTCAGCTGAAAATATTCCAGCGCAACCTGCAGGCCCTCGAGCTGATGATTTCAAGCGGCAACAGTGAGGCACTGGAAGGCCTGATCGAACAGGCCAGTCAGGCGCGCGCCCGCTGGAGCATGTCCAAGCACCAAAAGTAATGTTCTCGACCGAGTTTCTTGACATCCCGCATCTGGTCGGGGCGCATGGCAGCGTGGTTCTCCCGGGCTCCAAGAGCATTTCCAATCGTGCCTTGCTGCTCGCCGCCATGTGTCATGGCTCGACAACCCTGCGCGACGTGCTGGATTCCGAGGACACACGGGTCATGCTCGAGGCGCTGCGCGTACTCGGCGCAGCGATAAGGCAGGATGGCACCACGATCGAAGTTGGCGGTCTCGGTGGGCGCATCCGTCAACCTGTTGCCAGGCTGTTTATGGGAAACGCCGGCACGGCCATTCGCCCGCTGACCGCAGTTCTGGCGGTCCTGGGGGGCGACTACGAGATCAGCGGCGTGGCGCGTATGCACCAGCGCCCCATCGGTGACCTGGTCGAGGCGCTGCGTCAACTTGGTTGCCACATCGATTACCTGGGGCAGGCTGGCTTCCCGCCGCTGCGCGTAGGCCAGCCAACCCTGTCACTGCAAGCACCGATTCGGGTACGCGGCGACGTCTCGAGCCAGTTTCTGACAGCGTTGCTGATGGCCCTGCCGCTGGTGGCACGGCACGATATCGTGATCGAGGTGGTCGGCGAACTCATTTCGCGCCCCTACGTGGAAATAACCCTGAATTTGCTGGAACGATTTGGCGTCATCGTGAGGCGGGAGGCTTGGCAACGCTTCACCATCGCGGCCGGCAGCGAGTTGCGCTCCCCCGGGGTGCTGCGCGTTGAGGCGGACGCCTCGTCTGCTAGCTATTTCATAGCGCTTGGTGCTTTGTCAAAGCCATTGAGCGGCGACAATTGCCTCAGAATAGAAGGCCTTGGCGTGGATTCCATTCAGGGCGACATCCGATTCGTCGAGGCCGCCCAGGCGATGGGTGCGTGTGTGCGCGGCGGTGCGAACTGGCTGGAAATCTCGCGTCAGCGCTGGCCATTGCAGGCCATTGACCTCGATTGCAACCACATTCCCGACGCCGCGATGACGCTGGCGGTGATGGCGCTGTACGCCGATGGTCCAAGCACTCTGCGCAACATCGCGAGTTGGCGCGTCAAGGAAACCGACCGCATCGCCGCCATGGCTTGCGAGCTGCGAAAACTCGGCGCGACGGTGCAGGAGGGCGAAGACTTTCTTCGCATTTCGCCGCCTGTCGATCCCGCGCACTGGAAGACCGCCTGCATCGACACTTACGACGACCATCGCATGGCCATGTGCTTTTCCCTGGCGGCTTTGAATCCGGCAGGTCTGCCCGTGCGCATTGCCAACCCAAAGTGCGTGGCCAAGACCTTTCCCGACTACTTTGAGACTCTTTTTCAGCTGGCGCAGACACCGGCATGCAACATTCCGGTGTTGTGTATCGACGGGCCCACAGCCTCCGGCAAGGGTACGCTGGCCGCGCGACTGGCACAGGAGCTTGGCTACCACTACCTCGATTCCGGGGCGCTGTACCGGATCACCGCGCTGGCCGCGACCGCCGCCGGCCTGGCACCGGATGCCGGTGAGGAAGTCGCCATCGCTGCCTTGATTCCGCGTCTGCGCATCGAATTCATTGGCACGCAGGTCTGGCTCGATGGCCGCGACGTCAGCGACGCCATCCGCAGAGAGCAGGTCGGCATGAACGCCTCGCGCATCTCCGCTATGGCGGCGGTACGTGATGCGCTGGTCGGCCTGCAACACGGTTTTCGCCTTCTGCCCGGGCTGGTCGCCGACGGACGGGATATGGGCAGCGTCATTTTCCCGGACGCAGCCTTGAAAGTATTTTTGACGGCAAGCGCCGACCAGCGCGCTTTGCGCAGACATAAACAATTGATTTCAAAGGGAATTTCGGCTACACTCGATGCCCTTGCGGCCGACTTGAAGGCGCGCGATGCCCGGGATGCGTCCCGAGCTATCGCACCTTCGATGCCTGCGCAAGACGCCGTGCTGCTGGACAACTCCGAATTGACCGTCGAAGAATCGGTTCGACAGGTGTTGTGCTGGTGGCAAGGCAAACGGCCTTTTGGCGCAAGCTGACGGGTCTTCGGTCCATCCAGGCCTTTTCGCGTCGCACGTGACGCACTGCTTGTATGGTTCAACAAACCAACTGCGGCTGAGTCCGCAACTGAACCCGCGGTTCCTACCGCATCCAAAAATGTCTGAATCCTTTGCTGCCCTGTTTGAAGAGTCCCTGCAACGCACCGAGATGCGCCCGGGCGAAGTTATCACTGCTGAAGTGATCCGCATCGAACACAGTTTCGTCGTGGTCAACGCCGGTCTCAAGTCCGAGGCCTATGTGCCACTGGAAGAATTCAAGAGCGACAAGGGCGAAATCGAAGCCCAGGTCGGTGACTTCGTCTCGGTGGCCATTGGCTCGATCGAGAACGGTTATGGTGACACGATCCTGTCGCGCGACACCGCCAAGCGTCTGGCCTCGTGGATGAGTCTTGAGAAGGCCCTGGAGACAGGCGAATTCGTGACCGGTACGACCAGCGGCAAGGTCAAGGGCGGCCTGACGGTGCTGGTCAACGGCATTCGCGCCTTCCTGCCTGGCTCGCTGGTTGACACGCGCCCGACCAAGGATCTCTCACCCTACGAGAACCGGACCTTGGAATTCAAGGTCATCAAGCTTGACCGCAAGCGCAACAACGTGGTGCTCTCGCGCCGCGCCGTCGTCGAAGCCTCGATGGGCGAGGAACGCGCCAAGCTGATGCAGACGCTCAAGGAAGGTTCCGTGGTTCAGGGCGTGGTCAAGAACATCACCGAATACGGTGCCTTTGTGGACCTCGGGGGCATCGACGGTCTTCTGCACATCACCGACATGGCCTGGCGCCGGGTACGCCACCCCAGTGAAGTGGTAAGCGCGGGTCAGGAGATCACGGCGAAGATTCTCAAGTTTGACACCGAAAAGAACCGGGTCTCGCTGGGCCTCAAACAACTTGGCGACGACCCATGGATGGGTGTGAACCGGCGCTACCCGCAAGGGACCCGCATGTTCGGCAAGATCACCAACATTGCGGACTACGGCGCGTTCGTCGAACTCGAACCGGGCATCGAAGGCCTGGTGCACGTCTCGGAGATGGATTGGACCAACAAGAACGTGGCCCCGAGCAAGATTGTTGCCCTCGGCGACGAGGTCGAAGTGATGGTGCTGGAAATCGACGAAGACAAGCGGCGCATCAGCCTGGGCATGAAGCAATGCAAGGCCAACCCGTGGCAGGAATTCGCACAGAACACCAAACGCGGCGACCGGGTCAAGGGCCCGATCAAATCGATCACCGACTTCGGCATTTTTGTCGGCTTGGCTGCCGGCATCGATGGCTTGGTTCACCTCTCGGACCTGTCCTGGAACGAGGCCGGCGAAACTGCGGTACGCGAGTTCAAGAAGGGCCAGGAAGTCGAGGCGCTGGTGCTGGCCGTGGACGTCGACCGCGAGCGGATTTCCTTGGGTATCAAGCAGCTCGATTCCGACCCGTTCACCACCTTTGCGACACTCAACGACAAGGGTCAGGTCGTCACCGGCAAGGTCAGGAACGTCGACGCCAGAGGAGCCGAGATCGACCTCGGCTCGGATGTCATCGGGTACCTGCGCGCTTCCGAAATATCCCGTGACCGGGTGGAAGACGCGCGCAATGTCCTCAAGGAGGGTGACGAGGTGACCGCGGTGGTGGTGAATGTTGATCGCAAGACGCGCAATATCCAGCTCTCCATTAAGGCCAAGGATGCAGCCGATCAGAGCGAAGCCATGGCCTCGCTGAGTCAGGCATCGGCACGGGAAAATGCCGGCACCACCAGTCTGGGCGCATTGCTGCGCGCCAAGCTCGACAACAACGACAAGCCATGAAGTTGCGGAGTCGGACCGGCCAGGCGCTTCGCTGCGCGCCGACGGCTCCGCCGAGCCAGTCAAAATGACACGCTCTGACCTGGTCGAAGAACTGGCGGCACGCTTTAGCCAGTTGACCCACCGCGATGCGGAATTTGCCGTCAAGGCCATTCTGGAGGCGATGAACGACGCGCTGGTACGTGGGCACAGAATCGAAATACGGGGATTCGGCAGCTTTTCGATCAATCACCGGCCACCGCGGATCGGGCGCAACCCGCGCAGCGGCGCAAGTGTTGCGGTGCCGGAAAAGCGCGTTCCGCATTTCAAGCCGGGCAAGGCCTTGCGGGAAGCCGTCGATCAGCGCACCGATGAACTCGAGCAGAACCACCGGCGCTAGCACCTAGAATCGGGTTCTGTGGGGCGACAAGATGGAACAAATCATTTGGCTGCTCAAGTGGTTGCTCAAAGCGGCCATTTTTTTCACGCTGTTCGCGTTCGCCCTGAACAATCAGCATGACGCCAGTGTGCATTTCTTCTTCGGCACGCAGTGGCGCGGACCGCAGGTACTGATCGTGCTTGGTGCCTTTACCCTGGGCGTGGTGATCGGAGTGCTCGGCATGCTGCCGCGCTGGTGGAAACGTCGGAGCACGCGCGAGTCGACCAGCATGAGGGCACGACCCGACAGCGCGCAACCGGCCGTGCCGAGCCCGACAGCGCATGGACTTTGACCTGAGCTGGATTCTGTTGGGTCTGCCGCTGGCCTTTGGGCTGGGTTGGCTGGCATCACGTCTGGATCTGCGCCAGTTGCGGATTGAGAACCATCAGGCTCCCAGAGCCTATTTCAAGGGTCTGAACTTTTTGCTCAACGAGCAGCAGGACCAGGCCATTGACGCGTTTATCGAGGCAGTCCAGAACGACCCGGATACTTCCGAACTCCACTTTGCCCTGGGCAACCTGTTTCGCCGCCGCGGCGAGTACGAACGCGCGGTACGGGTTCATGAACATTTACTCTCGCGCGGCGACTTGAACCTGGCTGATCGCCAGCGGGCCCAGCACGCGCTGGCGCTCGACTATCTCAAGGCTGGGCTGCTCGACCGCTCCGAGGCGGCACTGCTCAAACTCGAAGGCACGCCGTTCGAGGAGCAGGCACGCCTGGCCTTGCTGGCCAACTACGAGCGTAGCCGTGACTGGCCGCAGGCGGCGCGAATCGCACACAAACTTGCCAATGCCGGACAGGGCAGCTTCGACGCGCGCCTGGCGCATCATCTGTGCGAGCAAGCCGTCAGTTGCGTGTCGGCACGGGATCTCGACGGCGCCGCCTCACTGCTGGAGACCGCGATCCGCACGGCTCCCCAGGCGCCAAGGGCGCGCCTCGAGCTCGCCGCGCTTCTCAAAATGCGCGGCAAGCCCGAGCAAGCCTACGAGTTGTTGAACCAGGCATTCGAATTGTCGGCAGCAGCGATTCCGTTGATGGCAGCACGCCTGGCCGAACTCGCCATCGCCTGCGCCAAGGTCAAGCCCACGCTCGAGCGACTCAAACAACACTACGAGCACGCGCGCTCGCTCGATGTACTCGACGCCATCGTGACCCTGCAGGCGAGTTTGAGCGACGGTGTTCCCACGGCGCGCGACTGGTACGCCAGACACCTGGAACACGAACCCTCCCTGGTGGCCGCAGCCAAATGGATCGCCGGCGAAAAGCTCGAACACGAGCAGTTTCATCCGCAGGTGCAACGGGCACTGGACCACGCCGTCAAGCCCCTGATTCACTATCGCTGCGCCGCCTGCGGCTTCACGGCGAGCCAGCATTTCTGGCAGTGCCCGGGTTGCCAGACCTGGGACAGTTACCCGGCCAAGAGGGTCGAAGAGCTATGACGGATTCAGTCCAATTGCACGTTGTTTCAAGGGAGGCGATGGCGCGCGGACGCGTGCTCGTTGTGGGCGACGTCATGCTCGACCGCTATTGGTACGGCGCCGTGGATCGCATCTCGCCGGAGGCGCCCGTGCCCGTCGTGCGCATCACGCGGGAAGAGGAGCGCAGCGGAGGTGCCGCGAATGTCGCTTACAACGTCATCACGCTGGGCGCGCAATCCTCCCTGTTGACTGTGGTTGGCGATGATGAAGCCAGCCACAAGCTCGAAGCGCTCGTCTTTGGAACCGGCATTCGCGCCTACTTCGGTCGCGACCCGGACCTGAAGACGACAGTCAAGCTCCGGGTCATAGGACGCCAGCAACAGCTGCTGCGCCTGGACTTCGAAAACACGCCAAAAACCGAGGTACTGGCGTCGCAGAGCGCTACCTTCGCCAAGCTGTTGCCCGAGCACGACGTGGTGCTGTTTTCAGATTACGGCAAAGGCGGACTCGCCCACGTCGGGGGCATGATCGCGCAGGCCCGCGCGGCCGGCAAGCCGATCCTGATCGATCCCAAGGGTACTGACTATTCACGCTACAAGCATGCCAGCATCATCACTCCCAACCGCAGCGAGCTGCAGCATGTGATTGGCCCGTGGCAGGATGAAGTCGAGCTTCAGACAAAATGCGAGAACCTGCGTCGCGAACTTGTGCTTGAGGCGGTACTGCTGACACGCGCCGAAGAAGGCATGACGCTGTTTGACACGGAGGGACCCCTGCATGTCAGGGCCCAGGCCCGTGAGGTATTCGACGTCACCGGGGCCGGCGATACCGTCATCGCCACGATGGCCACCCTGCTCGCCGCCGGCTTGTCGATGCGCCAGGCACTACCAATGGCCAACCGCGCCGGCGGCCTGGTGGTCGGCAAGTTTGGTACGGCCACAGTCTCATATCAGGAGTTGTTCGCATGACGCAAATCGTGGTGACCGGTGCCGCCGGATTCATCGGCAGCAACCTCGTGCGGGGACTCAACGTCCGTGGCTTCTCCGACATCATTGCCGTGGACGACCTGAGCGAGGGCGAGAAATTTCGCAACCTTGCCGACCTGCAAATCTCGGACTACATTGACGCGGACCGGTTCTATGAGTTGTTCGCGCGCGGCTCATTTGGTCAAGTGGATGCCGTGTTTCACGAAGGTGCTTGCAGTGACACCATGCAGACCAACGGCAAGTACATGATGGAGAACAACTACGCGACCTCGGTCCGCTTGTTCCAGGCCTGCCAGCAATGGAGGACGCGGCTTCTGTACGCCTCCAGCGCCGCGACCTACGGCGACTCGGATACCTTTGTCCCTGAGCCGGCCTTCGAGCGGCCATTGAATGTCTACGGCTACTCAAAACTTCTGTTCGATCAGCGCGTGCGACGCGAGTGCGGAACCGATTTTGCGAGTTTGCGCACGGGAAAGATGTCCCAGGTCGTGGGCTTTCGCTACTTCAATGTCTACGGGGCGCGGGAACAGCACAAGGGTCGCATGGCCAGTGTCGCCTTCCATCAATTCAACCAGCTCCGGGCTGAAGGAAAAGTCGCCCTGTTCGGAGCCTATGGTGGTTACGGCGCGGGTGAGCAGATGCGCGATTTCGTCTATGTCGACGACGTCGTCGCGGTCAACCTGTGGTTTCTCGAACACCCCGGCGTCTCGGGCATTTTCAACCTCGGAACCGGTCGCGCTCAGGCGTTCAACGATGTGGCCGGTTCGGTCATCAACGCCACACGCCGTCTCCAGGGTGAAGCGGAACTGACACTCGATGCCATGCAAGCTGCGGCCCTGATCGAGTACCGGCCATTTCCCGCAGAGTTACGTGGCAAATATCAGTGCTATACCCAGGCGGACCTGAGTTCCTTGCGAGCGGTGGGCTGCGATCACGCGTTTGCCGACGTGCAAACCGGCGTTCATGCCTACGCCAGCCTGACTGCCGCTCGCCGTTGACTCAGGCGCGGCCGATGATACAGGCTGTGGCCATCAGTTCCTCGAGCAGCGCGAGCGACACGCTGCCCGAGACCGAATACGGGTCAAGTTCGGGACGTTCAGCGTACTTGAGCAAAATCGAGGCATTGATCTTGGACATGTTGACCTGTCCCATGGTCCAGCCGCCAAAGCGCCTTTCGGCGATTTCCTCGTAATGCAGCAGCATCACGTCCTTGTGGCGCCGATCCTGCTGGATGTGGCCATAGAGCTCGCTCACCGCCATGCGCCCGCCCTCGATCGCCTGAAGGAAAATGCCGCCCCCATAACACAGAATGCCGGTGATGCCGCACTCCGGGTTGTGCTGCCGCGACTGCGCCAGAATCGCTTCAATCGCCTCGGCACTGCTATCGACCGCGCGGCTCGCGTAGAGCAAACGTACCAACATGATCACTCCTTCTTCGGAATCAATGAAAGGAATTCGCGACGCAAATTGGGGTCTTTAAGGAAACTGCCGCGCATGACCGAATTGATCATCCGGCTGTCGAGATCCTTGACGCCACGCCAGCCCATGCAGAAATGCGTCGCTTCCATGACGATCGCCAGACCATCAGGCTGGGTCTTTTGCTGAATCAGGTCGGCCAGTTGCACCACCGCCTCTTCCTGGATTTGCGGTCGCCCCATGACCCATTCGGCCAGCCGGGCGTACTTCGACAGGCCGATCACATTGGTGTGTTCGTTGGGCAGGACGCCGATCCAGATCTGGCCGATTACCGGACACAGGTGATGGCTGCAAGCACTGCGCACCGTGATCGGGCCCACGATCATCAACTCATTGAGATGCTCGGCGTTGGGAAACTCGGTGATGTCGGGTGCGCTCACATAGCGGCCGCGAAAAACCTCGTTCAAATACAGCTTGGCAACACGACGCGCCGTCTGATCGGTGTTGTGATCGCGTTCGGTATCGATGACCAGGCTGTTGAGCACGGCCTTCATCTTGTCCTCGACTTCATCGAGCAATTGATCGAGCTCGCCTGGTTCGACAAACTCCGCGATGTTGTCGTTGGCATGGTAGCGCTTTCGCGCCGCGCGCAGGCGTTCACGAATCTTCACGGAGACGGGAATCCCCTCATCGATCTCGACTGGGTTCATGGTGCTTTGACTTTGCATTAACATCCGGCCATGGTAGCAGCGTTTTGCAAGGATGGTTTTTCCCTGCCACAGCCCGCGCAACGCGCACCATCAGCTATCAAATCAGTAGCGCGCGCCGTTCAGAAACAGCAGCACTCGCACGGCAGCGAAAGCCACGCGATCGAGCAGGCGTTGACGCCAGGGCCGGTTCGCATACGTGTCGGGATCGACTGGCCTGGCGCCCTGCAGCATCGCCTGCTCCAGACGCGCACGCAAGTCGCTGCCGAACGACACGTCGTCGACCACGACATTGGCCTCGCGCGCCAGCAGCAGACTCAAGGGATCAAGGTTTGACGATCCGACAGTCGCCCAATGGGCGTCGATCACTGCGACCTTGGCATGCAGGAAGCCCACGCAGTATTCGTGGATTTCCACCCCTGCCGCCAGCAGGGTCTGGTACACCGGCCGGGTGGCATAGTACTGCATGAAGTACTCGTAGCGCCCATGCAGCAGCAAGCGAACCCGCACGCCTCGCTTTGCCGCCAGTGTCAGTGCCTTGCGCAGCTTGCGCCCGGGCAGGAAATAGGCGTTGGCAATGATGATTTCACGCCGCGCCTCGCCAATCGCCTTGCGGTAAGCGCGCTCGATGGACGTGCGGTGACGCAGATTGTCGCGCAGCAGCAATTGCGCGCTTGCGTTTCGATGCGTGCCGACCGGGGTAGCCGCGGACTCCGCAACAGCCACCGGCGCTGGACTCACGAGCTTTTGCAACGCACCCCAGCCCTGTGCCAGATCGCCGTGTCGAATCGTCTGAACAGACTGAAAACGCCACCAGAACTGGACCGTCGCTTCCAGAGCGGACTGCACCAGCGGCCCGCTCACCCTGACGGTGAAGTCGAATCTTGGCGTGGCCAGGGCTCCCAGGTGCGGGTCATGGTAGTCATCGAGCACATTGATGCCGCCACAAAATGCAATGGCACCGTCGATGACGCAGAGCTTGCGGTGCAAACGCCGCCAGCGGCTCGGCATCAGCATCCCGAGCCAGCCCAGCGGTGAAAAAATCCGCCACTCGACTCCCGCGGCATTGAAGCGTTGGCGCCAGGGGTGGGCCAGATTCGGCGTCCCGACCCCGTCCATCACCAGAAACACCCGGACCCCGCGGCGAGCCGCGCGCTCGAGCGCTTCGGCGACCTGCTCGCCGCTGGCCGCGACGTCGAAGATGTAGGTCTCCATCCGCACCTCGTGCAGGCTTGCATCGATGGCCGCGACCAACGCCGGGAAAAAGGCACTCGCGCCCTGCAATAGCTCGACATCATGGCCGGATCGAAGATGTGGCATGGTGCAAGCACTCAGGAGGGCAGCCAGAACTCGGCGATCAAGGGCAGGTGGTCGGACATGCGCCACCAGATCCGGCCGCGCGGCACTTCCAACCCAACCGGCGTCAGTCCGCGCGCGTACACATAGTCGAGCTGCAGTAGCGGCAATCGGGCGGGAAAGGTTGGCTGCGCAAGCCCGCGAAACGTGTTCAGTCCAACCGCATTGAGTGCACGCGGCACGCGCGCACCCCAATCATTGAAATCCCCGGCAACCAGCAAGGGCGCCAAGGGTGGCACCTCGCGCGCGATGAAGTTCCGCAGTTGAAGCACCTGGCGTGCGCGACTGGCCGGAATCAGCCCCAAATGAACCACCACCACATGCACGCGTCGCCCGTGCAACAGCACTTCCACATGCAGCAACCCGCGTTGTTCGAAACGGTGATCTGACATGTCCTCGTGCTGATGGGCGATCACCGGCCAACGTGAGAGCAAGGCATTACCGTGCTCGCCATGGCGCGTCAACGCATTGGTCCGGTACACCGCTTCGTAGCCCTCAGGTGCCAGGAAGTGCGCCTGCGGCAACTCCGGCCAGAGGGTGAAATGCTGTTCCGAGATCCGATGCGACTTGCTCACCTCCTGCAGGCACACGATGTCGGCATCGAGCTGTTCAACCGCGTGCCCCAGGTTGTGAATTTCGAGGCGGCGCCGCGGCCCGATTCCCTGCACGCCCTTGTGAATGTTGTAGGTCGCTACCCTGACACTGTTCATGGGCTCCTCCGCCCAAGCCATTGCGGCAGCAACAGGCAGGCCCTGGCGTTGGTGCTTGAAGCGCAGGCCCGTGCGGCAGCACGATACGGCAACCACTGGTAGAGACTGTGTTCACCTGGGTTCAGTCTGACGGGAGTACCCGCCGGGACCATCAAGCCAAAGAGATGTTCGGTATTGCGCGTCACATCCGGCGCGTATCGGTGACGCCAGGCCGGGTAGATCTCGTAGACGTTTTCAACTCGCCAGTCAACGAGTTGGTCCGCCAACAAGCTCCCCGGGCCACAGTGAATGCCGGTCTCCTCATGCACCTCGCGTGCGGCTACCTGCTCCCAAGGCTCATTCGGCTCCTCCCGGCTTCCGGTCACCGACTGCCAGTACTCGGGAGCATCCGTGCGCTTGATCAATAGCACTTCGAGTGCTGGCGTATGGATCACCACCAGCACGGACTGCGGAATCTTGTACTTCATGAAAATGAAAGGGCGCCGATCGGGCACCCTTTCATTCTGCCTCAAAGCCCCGGCGGGCCACCCAGCCCGGTTAGGCTACCTGCGGTGTTCGCAAGCGAATGTGCAGCTCGCGCAACTGCTTTTCGTCAACCACGCTGGGAGCCTGGGTCAGCAGGCACTGAGCGCGCTGTGTCTTGGGGAACGCAATCACGTCGCGAATCGATTCGGCCCCGGTCATCAGCGTAATGATGCGGTCCAGACCAAAGGCTAGGCCACCATGCGGTGGCGCCCCGTACTGCAGGGCGTCAAGCAGGAAGCCGAACTTCTGCTGCGCCTCCTCCGGGGTGATCTTCAGCGCGTCAAAGACTTTTTGCTGCACATCGGCACGGTGAATACGCACCGAGCCGCCGCCCATCTCCCAGCCATTGAGGACCATGTCATAGCCCTGGGAAACGCACTTCTCGGGCTGGGAAGCCATCCAGTCTTCGTGCCCGGGCTTGGGCGCTGTGAAGGGATGATGCGTCGCGGTGTAGCGCTGGGCTTCTTCATCGAATTCGAACATCGGGAAGTCCACCACCCACAACGGGCGCCAAGCCGGCTCGAACAAGCCACTCTTCTTGCCAAACTCGCTCAGCCCGATCTTCAGACGCAAGGCGCCCATCGAGTCGTTCACGATCTTGGCCCGATCGGCGCCGAAAAATATCAGATCCCCGTCACCTGCCCCGGTTCTCTCCAGCACTGTCTTGATAGCCTGGTCGTGCAGGTTCTTGATGATCGGCGACTGCAGACCCGGCCAGCGCTGCGCCTTGTCGCCCGCCCCGCGGGCCATCTCATTGACCTTGATGTAGGCCAAACCCTTGGCCCCGTATATCTTCACAAACTCGGCGTACGCGTCAATTTCACCCCGGCTCAATCCGCCGGCTTCCCGGGCACCGCCAGGTACACGCAAAGCCACGACTCGGCCATCTTTCATGCCAGCCGCGTTGGCAAATACCTTGAAATCGACATCGCTCACCGCATCGGTCAGATCAGTCAACTCGAGCTTGACCCGAAGATCCGGCTTGTCGGAACCAAAACGACGCATGGCCTGGTCATAGGTGAGCACCGGAAACTCGCCCAGGTCAACATTCAGGGTGTTCTTGAACACCGTGCTGATCATGCGCTGGAACAGGTCGCGGATTTCCTGTTCGTCGAGAAACGACGTCTCAATGTCGATCTGCGTAAACTCCGGCTGCCGGTCAGCACGCAGATCTTCATCGCGGAAGCACTTGGTGATCTGGTAGTAGCGGTCATAGCCGGCAACCATCAACAGTTGCTTGAACAACTGCGGACTTTGCGGCAAAGCAAAGAAGTGGCCATCATGCACGCGGCTTGGCACCAGGTAGTCGCGCGCGCCCTCGGGGGTGGACTTGCCCAGCATCGGGGTTTCGATATCGATGAAGCCGTTCGCATCGAGGAATCTGCGCACTTCCATGGCCACGCGGTAACGCAGCATCAGGTTGTTTTGCATGTACGGCCGGCGCAGGTCGAGCACCCGGTGCGTGAGCCGAGTCGTCTCGCTGAGGTTCTCGTCGTCGAGCTGGAAGGGCGGTGTCACCGACGGATTGAGAACCGTCAATTCGTGACACAGCACCTCGACCTTGCCACTCTTGAGAGCATCGTTGGTGGTTCCCGCCGGGCGGCCGCGTACCAGGCCCTTGACCTGCACACAATACTCGTTGCGCAAGCCTTCGGCCACTTCAAACATGCTCGCGCGGTCCGGATCGCAGACCACCTGGACATGGCCCTCGCGATCGCGCACGTCGACAAAGATCACACCGCCGTGATCGCGGCGCCGGTTGACCCAGCCACACAGACTGACCGTTTGACCCAGGAGAGCTTCAGTAACAAGACCACAGTAGTGGGAACGCATGACCATAAGAACTTTCAAAGCCAGCGAACCAGGCTGGCACAGGTTGGAGACAAAACTATTTTGGTGAATTGACCGACGAGGCAAGCGGCGGCACCGAACCCATGGAAATCACATAAGTCAGGGCTTCGTCGACGCTCATGCGAAGTTCAATCACATCGGCACGCGGCAACATCAGAAAGAATCCGCTCGTCGGGTTCGGGGTTGTCGGCACATAGACACTGATCAGATCCTGACCCAGCGCCTCGGCCACCTCGCCAACCGGCAGGCCAGTCTGAAACGCAATCGTCCATGCGCCAACGCGTGGATACTGAACCAGTAGCACCTTGCGAAAAGCATTGCCGTTGCTGGAGAAAAGTGTATCCGACACTTTTTTTACGGCGGTGTAAATGGACCGGAAAACCGGAATGTTGGTAAACAGGCGGTCCCACTGCGCAAACCACCAACGGCCCGCCACATTGGTCACCAGTGCGCCGGTCAGCAGCAATGCCGAGAACACCAGCACCACGCCCAGGCCCGGAATATGACGCAGGCGTGCAATCAGACCGCCGGTCGACTCCGGCGCAATTGCGGCCACCCCGGTCAGCAGACCGCCGAATATCGCATCGAGCATGCCCACCAGCCACAACAACACCCACAGCGTGATTGCCAACGGCAACCAGACCAGAAGACCAGTGAGGAGATACTTCTTGATTGGCACTGACCGACTCCGCCGTCTTCAGCAAGGCCAGGTTGTCATGCGCCCGGGCTGCTACCCGCAGCCGCTGGGGTCGCTTTCGCCGCCGGTGCTGCCGCCTCAGGCTTCACAGCGGCGGTATCACCAGACTTGGCACCGGGGGTGGAGGCTGCCGAAGCGTCGGCCTCCTTGCCCGCAGCAGCCGCGGGCGCCGCACCCTTGAAGTCGGTGGCGTACCAGCCCGAACCCTTGAGCTGGAAGCCCGCAGCAGTAACCTGCTTCTGGAACGCACTGGCGCCGCACGACGGGCACTGCGTCAACGCAGCGTCGGACATTGTCCGACG
>JAKANU010000262.1 GCA_021812315.1 Pseudomonadota bacterium | reverse complement strand
TAGCCCCACCAACCCTCCCCCAACCCCAGTTGCGCGTCTACACCTACAAGATGCAGCCCAGCGACAACATCATCCCCCACCGCCTGGGTATGGCTTGTGTGGAGAGCATGTGGCCGCGGGGGGGGGTGACGCTATTGACCGTGGGCTGATTCTTCTCAAGGAGCTGCAAAACCGTGGCTATGGCATTGTGGAGTTGCCGGTATGACCAGCCCCAACCAATCCCCCGAGCCTGCTGTGCCGCAAGGTGAGCCAGTAGCGTGGATGCACACGGGCGGGCACATCCAAGCGCGAGATCCTCGCTGGCCTATCGACTCAGGTATTGCAAATCGCTATACGCCAGAAAATGGATGGACTCCGCTTTACACCAGTCCCGCACGCCCGCAAAACTGCGGTACCGGCCATTGCTCTTGCATTGAATGCCCGTATGAGCCTGTGACGCTGACGGATGACTGGTTCGAGTGCAAACGCATTTCCGAACTACCCGACGTTGACGACGCCCTGCGCTTGTTTGCTGAAGGTGAGACATCCACAGACCAAGCGGTTGCCATCGTGCAAACCATCATCGCCGCCCTGCGCGAGAAGGAGGCGTCATGAGCGACTACGGTGATCTGTGCCGGGATCTGCGCAGCGCAAAAGCTGAGGCCCGCGCTAAGCACGGTGTGCCGTGCCCAGTGTGCAAGGTCAAGCTGCCGAAGGCCCATCCCTCGATCCTGCTGCCCCAGCAAACGTGCCGAATCCACGGCTACCGCGACCCTAGGCCACGTACATCGGAGACGGAGTACCTGACCCGCGTTGACGACAAAGGCCCCACCAAATGACCACTGAACAACCCCTGAACTACGACCCGGCAGACCCAGACAAGATGCGTTTGCCCTCTGGCGTCACGTGCGGTGATTGTGTCCATATTCGTCGATGCAAGCTGATCTATGGCCACGTCGAAACGGATACCTATTGCGACTGGTCGCCATCCCGCTTGCAGCGCACAACAGGAGCAACCCATGAGCAATGAGCAAAAGCTGCGCGAGGCGTTGCAGGCAGCGCTGCCGTTTCTCGAAGACATGCAGTCGTGCGACGAGTGCAAGCAGTGCTACAAAGTTGGCAAGTTGTCAGCCGTTGTATCGCGCGCCCGCCAAGCCCTCGCCCTGCCGACTGCCGCGCCAGACGCACAGCACCGAGCATTGAAAGGCATTCCCTGCCCGACATGCAGCGGTCGAGGTGATCTGGGCTTGCCTCTTGAGCGGGCTCCCGCGCCAGTGGGTGAGCGTGAGCGCTTTGAATCCGGTTTGCCCGAACACGCATCGACCGCCCTGGATGAGCAAGGCCAATATAAGGATTGGTTTACCCGTGGGGCGTGGTGGCAGCAAGCCCGCGCAGCCATGGCGCGGGGAGGTGAGTGATGGCGTGCTCACTCTTTGGCGTGCTTGATCCTGTCTCTGATCCAGGCCGCACCGCCAAGGCGCTTGCATTTCTCCCACTCGTCATCAGTCATGCGAACTGGCCGACTCTTCATCGTCTCGCCAGTTTTGCTGACGGGCTTGCGGCCTTGTCCTCGGTCATTCGGAGGGCGTTTTGTGTTTTCCATGCGCAAATGATACCGCATCTACAAATTCTATTGACACAACTTGTTTTTGCATATACATTAACAGCATCGAACAACGCAACGGAGAACGACATGCAAGGAACCCTGACAACAGAACAAGCCCGCCGCATCCGTGACGCAATAGTTGATTGCGACAGATTTATTGCCAAAGAAGACCCCCGCCGCGCAGACCTGCGCCCAGCCGATATCCAAAAACATTTGGACTTTTGCAAGTCTCACAAAGCTAAGTTAGTGACTGCCCTTGAATCAGGTGTGTGGGCATGAGTAGCGCTCGCACTTATAAGCTCGGCAAAACTTATCGCGTTCTGCTTGATGGCCACAATGAAACCGTTTCACTCCCATCTATTGAAATAGATGGGATGTGTGCAGGCGGTGGCGTGATGCTAATTGCTGATAGGGGTGATGGTGAGATAGATCGAATCATCAAACTACTCAACGACGCTGAATCCAGAACAGTGCCAAGTGCGCCCTACCAACCATGACCCACCCCACACAGACACAGGCCGAGCGTTTGGCTTATGCAATCGAGCGTAGCCAGCCATCATTGACGATGACGATGGTCGCCGCCGAGCTTCGCCGCCTATCAGCCGAGAACGAGCAGTTGCGCAAGACAGGTCCCGAGATGTCCCGAGGCACTAACGGGAATGGCGACCCGTGGATGGGCACCATGTTGGATTGCCTCAATGATGCCAGAGCAGCAGCGACGGCGGAGGCCCAATACGCAGACGAACTCCGCACCATGGTCGCGCAGTTGGAGGCAGAGCGCGTGACGCTGACGGATGAGGAGATCAGGCGCAACTGGTCTGGCGGTGCATGCCCGGATTGGGGAATCAAATTCGCCCGCGCCATCATCGCTGCCCTTCGCGCGAAGTCTGGAGGGGTGTGATGCCAAAGTTCAAAGTAAAAGCAACCGGCTGGCCGTGGCAGTACGTCTCAGACCATTGGGCTAACCGCGTGGACAAAAACCCACGGACAAAGTGGGGTTGGAATCCGTTCAGCGTTAAAGGCATGGGCCGTTTCGGTGGCGGCTGGGCTTTCAAGTTTGGAATCACCGCATCTCGCAGCCTAAGCGATGTCGTAATTTATCTTGGCATCGGCAGCATTCGCATAACCAAAGCAAAGGCCTAACCAAATGAGTCAGTTCTTCACGCTAAAGCAAGAGTCATTGATGGCGAAGCTCAAGGTTCTTCGGCAAATGGTCAACGAGCAGGAGCTGCGTGACGCGCCATGCCCGCTGCCGGTCTCACAGCTCGAGGAGCTGAGGGTGTTCACTGGAAAGCTGGCAGAGGTGACTAGCAAGTTGTTGACTGATCTAAAGGGTAAGGCATGAGCACCACCCGCCACACCTGGCAAAGCTCCGCGCCATACCTGCCACCACATCTGCCAGGCATGCTACACACCACCTACCTGACCAACGAGAAGTACACGATCACACGCTGGTGGGACGGAAAACTGTGGTGGGACATCTCACCCTCCCGGGGCGCCGGCATGCGCGTGTTCAAGTGGCCAAAGGGCGAGGCCGCCAACGGCATCAAGCAACCGGGCTGGATGAAGCATTACGGCCCCCTCAAGTTGCGCAAGATCACAGACCAATCCAAGGTCCGCTGGGGCATTCCCTACAAGCACTATGAGCCGGCCGAGGTGCTGAAGTACCTGGTCAGCACGGGCAAATTGACCCCCAACTGGCAAGAACTCTACCAGTCGAGCATGCGTGACGCGGGGTGGAAATGAACAGGCGCAAATCTTGCGCTCGCAAGCAACGCTTTGCTACCTTAAAGGAAGCACAGGCTGCGGCGTCCAACATGGCCCGCAACAAGGCAGCCAAGGGCAACCCCGTGGTTAGCTTTCTGCGGGCGTACGGCTGCGAGTGTGGCGGCTTTCACTACGGCAACACCAAGCAAATCGACTGGGACTTGGTGGCCACAATCACAAACAGGACACAAAAATGACCCCCATCGTCCACTTCAACCTTTTGGCCGCTCTGGTGTGCTTCGCTCCCGACATGAAGCCTCGCGTACGTCAGGTGGCAGGGGTTCTTTACACAATTGCTGGAATTTTCCTTTACTATTTTCCGCAGAGTGGTTAATATAACTACATCGCAACACCCCCTCCCCACCCCGTGAACACTTACCGCACCACCTTCGCTGTGGAATGCCCGAACAACGGCCAACGCATCGAGTACCTGTTGGAAATCCAAACAACAAAAGTCATTCTTGTTGAAAAACTCCAGTCATTCTTGAAGAAGAACAAACGGGCTTTTCACGAGGACTTGGCGGACGCTTTGGTCGAAGCCTTTGGGGGCCTGCAAACCCTCAAAGCGGAGCACCATGGGGTTTTGATCGAGACGGTGCGGAAGTCGTGATGATCCACTACCACGGCACTCCTATTGGCGGCTCCCGCCAGGACGTCGCACGGTTCTTGATGGGCCGACACGCCTTGGTGCCTTTTCCTCGGCAAGATGATGTCGGCATTGTCAGTGAGACATGCCAGTCTTTCGTTTTCGACAACGGGGCTTTCTCAGTGTGGAAGCGCGGTGCGGTCCTGGACACCCCA
>JAKANU010000019.1 GCA_021812315.1 Pseudomonadota bacterium | reverse complement strand
GGGCAAGCGTTGCCGGGGTGGCACATTTACGGCAAACACGTCGAATGCGACGGTGGACGCTGTGGCCACACCGATCATCCCGGGCAACAAGGGGTCGGTAAGCTTCTGGTACAAGTCGGTGACGGCATGGAACGCCGGCGGATCCGACCGGATGCTGTTTGACGCGACCACCATTGCGGCGAGTCCGTTCTTTCTACTCAAGCGCGCAAGTGGGGTCTTGCGTTTTGTGTTGACGGATGATGCTGGTACGGTGCGTACAGCGGAGACTTCGACCGCCTACAGCTTCGGCGCCAACACCTGGCAGCACATCGCGGTCAGCTGGAACCTCAAGCCGGGCACCAATCAGACTGTCATGCAGATCATGCTCAATGGCGTCCTGGTCAATACAACAGGGACCACACCCTACCGCACCACCTCCAGCGGAACCATCGCGTCGTTAAGCACCCTGTACATTGGAGATAACCGCACTTCCGGCGTGACACCCGCCAACGGATCACCCAACGGAGCCAACGGCACGCTCGACGAGGTTTATATCTATGCCATTGACATCAACGCCTCGCAGGCTGCGGTCGACATGAACCTGACGCGCCCGACTTGCACCACGCTTGATCATTTCCACATCGTGCATGGCGGCGAGCAAGTCAGTTGCAACGGCGCCTTGGCCAACGTCACGATCGAGGCACATGATGTGAACCACAGCCTGTTCTCGTTGGCGGGTACCACCATGCAAATGTCGACCAGCACCGGACACGGCACTTGGTCGAGTGTGGCAACGGTCAACCCGGTCAATGATACAGGGGCTGGCACGGGCAATTACACGTTTGCCAACGAGTCCAGCGTGGTGCTCGGACTGAGCAATGCGTTTGTCGAGACCCTCAACATCAACATCAATTCGGGTGGCATCACGGAGTTGACGGGGGCCGGTGCGGTTTGTGTAGCGCAGGACTACACCTATGGCAGTGTCTGCGATGCCAACCTTAACTTTGCGGATTCGGGTTTTCTGTTCGACGTTCCCAATCACGTCGCCGAAGTCAGCCAGACCCTGACCGTGAGCGCCGTGAAGAAGACCGACAACAGCTTGGTGTGTTCGCCGGGGTTTTCCGGCGTCAGCAAAGATGTCACGTTCACCTGTGCATACACCAACCCTGCCACGGGCAGTCTGCCGGTGCGGGTCGGGGGGAAGGCGCTGAATGCGGCGAACAATGCCGGGGCGGCTTGCGATGCTGCAGGGCAGCCGGTGACGCTTGCCTTCAACGGCACCGGGGTTGCGACGACCATGGTGCAGTACGCGGATGTTGGCAACATGGCTTTGAATGCGCGGTACGTCGCGGGTGGATTGACCATGAATGGCACGGACGCATTCATTGCGGCACCGGCGTCGTTCGCCTTTAGTGGTGTGACGGCCCCTCCGTTGCGGGCCGGGGCCAACTTCAGTGCCACCCTGACTGCGCGTAATAATGCTGGTAGTGCAACGCCGAATTTTGGCAAGGAAACTTTGGCAGAAACGGCGACGCTCGGTTATACAAAATATCAACCGACCGGCACCAATTCCAGCATGGGCAGCTTCAGTGGCAGCGTTGGAGGGTTTGGCGCCGGGGCTGCGGCGGCAACAGCGACCTGGAGCGAAGTGGGCACGATTGACCTCACAGCAACATTGGCCAGTGGCAATTACCTTGGCTCCGGCGTTGCCGCTGCCACAGGCAAAACCGGAACCACCGGTGCGGTTGGACCCTTCACGCCACACCATTTCGATACGGTGGTGAGCGAGGGCGCCTGCGCCGATGGTTTTTCGTATTCCGGACAACCCTTCACGGTCAAGGTGACGGCAATGAATGGTCTGGTGACGCCGACCAAGACCGTCAATTATGACGGTGGGGGTGTCAACCCCACGCCGCCATTTGCCAAGGCGGTGGTGCTGTCGCCGGTCGGTGCAGCCGGCACACTGACCAACGCCGCAGTCGCGCCGAATCTGTTCATTCTCGGCGTGGCAACCCTGACGGATTCGCCGGCGTTTACCTTTGCCACCACGCCGGCGGCGCCGGCGCTGGTTTCGATACGTGCACTTGACTCTGATGGTGTGAGCTCAAGCGGGTTTGCTGAAGGCGCAACCTCGGTGCGCAGTGGCCGTCTGCGGCTGCTCAATGCCATCGGACCGGAAACACGCGATCTAAAAATGGAGGTGGAGGCGCAGCACTGGAACGGTACCAGTTTTGTTCGAAACGTTGACGATATCTGTACCGTGGTGCCAGGCAGCGCCTGGAGCTTTGGCAACTATGTGAAGCGTCCCGCCAGTGTTGCGTTCAGCCCGGTGGCGGCGGATCGGACGCTGGTCGCAGGCAGCGCGTTTCTGATGATTCCCAAGCCGACGGGGGGGCGGATCACGTTTGACGCGAGCATCAACCTGGCCCCGACCGGGGCTGAGACGGCATCGTCCTCATGCCTGAAGAATCTGAGTCTGGCGACACCTACCCGGCCGTGGTCCCCGATCGTGACGAATCCTGCGCCGAGCCCGGCGCGGCCAAGCTTGAGCTATCTTTCGGGTCGTTGGTGTGATGCGACGGCTACGAATAATCCCGCAGCACGGGGATCATTTGGCCTCTACAGGGGTGCGGAGTCACTGATTTTTCAGCGGGAGAACTATTGATCCGGTACGTGCTGTGAAGGGTTTGTGCGAATGGCTCTCACAGGCGTTTCGTACATAATGTGCTATCAATTTTGAACTTGACAGGGACCTACACCGACATGCAGATGATCGTCTTTCGGCTCCATGCTGCGCTCGGTGTTTCGCCTGCCGCAGGTCCCGGGCTGTGAACATGCGCTGGCCGTGGCAAGCGAGGGTCTCGGGCAGCCAGCTGATCGTTTCGTGGTCGGATCAGACACTTTGTTATGTGCTGGCGCGGGCCAGCGTCGGTGGTTCGCACCACGTACTCAAGTTTGGGGTCGAACGTCAAGGCTCGATCAGCAGCGAGGAATTCGCGCGCCGGTTGCAGGCTCTTGGCCTGCGTGGTCTGGAGACGACTGTGATGTTGCGGCCCAAGCAATACCAGTTGCTGCAGATCGAGGCGCCGGCGGTGCCTCCTGAGGAGTTGCGTGCTGCGGCGCGCTATCAAATCAGGGAGATGCTTGATTCGCATGTCGATGACGTGACCCTGGACGTGATGCGGGTCGGTGACGGACTGCAAAAAGGTGCGCGTCACCTGTTCGTTGTCGCGGCGGCCAACAGCTTGTTGCGTGAGGTACTTGACCTCGGCCAGGCCATGCACTGGAGCATCCGGGTGATCGACGTGCAGGAAACGGCGCAGCGCAATCTTCAAAATGCACAGGCGCTTCGTGACGGATTTGCCGAACGCGCCCGCGCTCTGTTGGTTGTGATGAAGGGACATCATGCGGTATTGACGATCACCGCCAATGAAGAACTGTTTTACTCGCGCTGGTTCGAATTGCCGGAGGGATTCCTGAGCGCGCCCTGGGGCGACGGGCAGCCGAGCCCGCCCCCGCGAGCCAACGCCAGTGAGGTGATGGCGCTGATGACCGAATACGAGCCCGAGTACAGCCAACCGTCTCTGAGTTATGTGAATGACGGGAGCGACTCCTTCGCCACGTCGCAGGTGTCGTCAACAGGCGACGAGGACAAGACACAGCGCTTGCTCGTCGAGGTTCAGCGCTCGCTTGACGTCTGGGAGCGCACGTGGTCGGATCTGCCGCTGCATTCCCTGCATGTGTTTGCCGGCGATCGAAGCGATGAACTGGCAAAGTGGTTGAGCGCGCAGATTGGACTCGATGTCACGCCCGTGTCGGTGGCTGGTTTGGTGACGGGTATGGAAGGAGGAACTGCAGACGACAAGGCGCTTTGTTTTCCATTGCTTGGTGTGTTGATGCGTACCGAAAGCCGCCAGCTCTGAATCGATAATATGCCAGCCTGAAGCCGATTGCGAACATGCCCCAGCAAATCAACCTCTGCACGCCGATTCTGCTGACCCAGAAGCGCTATTTTTCGGCGCAAACGATGGTCCAGGCGTTAGGCGTATTTGTGCTGTTGGGGAGCGGTTTGTGTGCCTACTGGGTGGCCAGTCTGAATACCGCCAGCGATGGCTTTAGCAAGGCATTGGCGGCGCAGTCCAGAGAATTGGAGAGCCTGAGGGTGGCACTGGTGCAGCGTCAGGGAAGTGCGGGACCGGCGGACGCTGCTTTGATGCAAGAGCTTCAGGCACGGCGATCCGAGTTGACCCAGCGGGAGGGCATTCTGGAGGAATTGCGTCGTGGGCTGATTCACCCGGGAGCAGGTCATGCGGCGCGTCTGCGTTTGCTGGCCGAGAGCATTCCGCGTCAGGTATGGGTCACCGAAGTACGGGCGGACGAAAGCCGACTCGATGTCAGTGGCTTTACGCTTGAGCCCGCCGCCCTCAACGACTGGGTCGCCAAGCTCAGAGTGAGCCCACTGCTTGAGGGACAACAACTGTCCACGGTAAAGGTCGCCAACGTTAATGCGCCAGCGGGCGAAGCCGTCAATGCGCCAGCTGGTCCGAAATGGACCTTCACCCTGGTGAGCACAGTGGCCGGTCCGGGCACGTTGGGCGGGAGCGCACGGTGAACGGGCAGATCGTCAAATCGTGGTCAACGTTGGCGGGCCGAATCAACGCCATGAGTCTGCGCGAGCGCGTCTTGCTTTTTGTGTCGGTCATCGTATGTTTGATCGTCTTTGCCGACACGTTCTGGCTCTCGCCTGCACAGGTGACTCACAAGTTGCTGGTTCAACGCTACGACCGTCAGCGTCATGAGTTGAACGACACACGCCAGGCGTTGAGCAAACTTGCCAGGCCGGTCGATGCCGGCAAAGTTGTGCGCGACCAAATCGCCGCGACCGAGCTCAGGCTGGCTGAGGTCAATGAGAATATTCACCAAATAGCCCCGACTCCGGCCAACACACCACCCTTGGTACAGGTACTGACCCACTTGTTGCGTCGTCACGACGGCCTGACACTGGTGCGTACGGCGACCGTGGCGCCGGTGACGCCGGGCGCTGCCAATGCGGATGCAGGGCTGGGCGGGTGGACGAAGCAGGGCGTGGAATTGACGGTTAGCGGGCCTTACGCAGAGTTGACACGGTACGTGCAGGCGCTTGAGAGGGCGCTGCCCTATGTGCGGTGGGGTACCATGACACTACGAAGCGATAAACCGCCTGTGGAACTCACTTTGCAGTTGTTCTTGGTTGGAGTGAAGCCATGATCGGCCGACCTGGGGCTGTGACAGCTGCGTGGCTGTGTTTGGACTGCCTGGCAGCTGGCGTCTTGGTTTGCTCGTTTGATGCCGTGTTTGCGCAGAGCCTGCGTGACCCGACTGTGCCCCCGGCGGCACCGGGGGCCTGGGCTTCCGGAACCGCGGCAGACCGGCTGGGGATCGGACCTGAAGCGATCATTGTCCGCGAGGGACATCCACAGTTGGTGATCGGATCGAGAGTTTACGCGCCGGGTCAGAAGATTGGCGGGGCGCGAATTGAGCGTATCACCGAGACAGAATTATGGTTGCGCGAAGATGGTGTGGTGCGCAAGCTGGCACGGTTTCCAGGCGTCGCGCGCAGCACGGCTTCAGGGGCCGAGTCTGCTTCAAAGCTTCCTGAGGCGTCAGCATCCAACCGTGAGGGCCACCCCTATGAAAAAAAGAGGCTGCGCCGTGACTGAGGTATTTCCAATGAGGTCGACAAACAAGCTTGAGTGGGTACGGTGTGTCGGTGCGTCGCTGTTGATGCCGATGGTTTTCGCGGGGTGGCTGACCGGATGTGCGGCTGAGCGGGAGATGCGTACCCCGGATGTTGGCAAATCGATTCGAGGCGAACTCAAGCCTGTGGATCTTCCCAAACCGGTAATTGTGCCTGCGCGTATCAGTGACGCGCTGGCTGAGCCCTCGCCGCCCGCGCTGGTACCGGCCCCGGAGCCACGGCTTGACCTGTTGGTGAACAACGCCCAAGCACGCGACGTGTTCCTGGCGATCGTTGCGGATACGCGCTACAGCCTGCTGATGCACCCGGATGTGGCGGGCGTATTGTCCGTGACCTTGCGAGGCGTGACTGTGACAGAGGCGCTGGAGGCCATTCGCGACGTCTATGGCTACGATTTCAAGATCGATGGTCGTCGCATCACAATCTATGCCCCGACGTTGCAAACCCGCATCTTTGTCGTCAACTATCCGCATTCGCAGCGCACCGGCAACAGCGAACTGACGGTCGGTTCGGGTTCATCGCTTGCAGCAAGCGCGACGGGCACGCAGGCCCCCGGGTCGACGGCGGTCAACTCCACAGCGGGGCAACAGAGCGAAGGCAGTCGCGTGTCGACGACCTCGAAGACCGACTTCTGGGCGGAACTCGCGGGGGCGGTTCGTGGACTCGTTGGAACCAGTGGTGGTCGCAGTGTTGTGGCCAGTCCGCAGGCCGGCATCATGGCTGTGCGCGCCATGCCAGAAGAACTGCGTCAGGTGGACAGTTTTCTGAAGGCTGCGCAAATCGCCGTCGAACGTCAGGTGATGCTTGAAGCGAAGGTGGTGGAGGTGGAACTGCGTGATGGTTTCCAGAGCGGCATTGACTGGTCGGCACTCAAAAATGGTGGCGGTTCAACGGGTGCGGCTGGGGTCATCGGATCGAACGCGAGCAGCAACGTACTGATCAATGGAACATTGTCGAACCTTCCGGGCTTTGCTGCAGCAAGTTCTGCTCTGTTGGCCGATGGGGTTTCTTTGCCTGCGGCTGGTTCGGGCCTGTTCGGTTTGGCGTTTGCCCGCGAAGGCTTCCAGGCGGTGCTTGGTTTCCTGCAAACACAAGGCGACGTACAGATTCTTTCGAGTCCGCGTGTCGCAACGCTGAATAACCAGAAAGCTGTGCTCAAGGTCGGTGCCGAAGACTTTTTTGTGACCAACGTCTCCAGCGGTTCGACCTCGAATTCGTCGGTGGGCACAAGTGGCAACACAACGCTGCCCTCGCTGACCCTGACACCGTTCTTTTCCGGAATTTCACTCGATGTGACGCCGCAAATCGACGATGGCAGCAACATCATGTTGCATGTCCATCCATCGGTCACGAGGGTGACGGAGAAGACCAAGCAGGTTGATCTTGGCAGCGTCGGGAACTATCGGTTGCCGTTGGCTTCCAGCAGCGTCAATGAAACCGACACGCTGGTGCGCGTGCGCGATGGTCACATCGTGGCCATTGGTGGGTTGATGCAGCTCGAGTCGGATCGGAGTTCCTCCGGTCTTCCCGGCAGCGAACAGGTTCCATTTTTGTCGAGTGTCTTCGGCAACAGGATGCGTCACGGACGCAAGAAGGAAGTTGTGGTTCTGATCAAGCCGAGCATCATCAGAACCGCCCAGGATTGGGAGGCTCAGACCCAGCGGGCTCGCGCCGCGCTTGAGGATATCGACGCCACGCGGGCGCGCGTGATCCGTCTCGACGGGCGTGGGGACGACAGTCGGGCGAGTAGTCTCGTGAAGTGATGTACCTGCGGCACTTTTCGTTGCGTGAGGCACCGTTCTCGATCACGCCCGACAGTGCCTTCTTCTATCCGCACGAAGCAGCCCAATTGGCGCTGAATACGCTCCTGGTAGCGTTGCGAAGTGGCGAGGGGTTTCTGAAGATTGTTGGCGAGGTCGGTTGCGGGAAGACGGTTTTGTGCCGTCATCTACTCAACATCCTGCAGGACGAGTTTGTCACGGCCTACATACCCAATCCGGACATGGGTCCCGACGATCTGTTGATGGCCTTGGCGCATGAACTGGGTGTTGACCTCGTACCGAGACGGCGCGCCACCGTGATGGCACGTCATAAGGTACTGCAATTGCTGCGCGATTGCCTGCTGGAGCACGCAAAGGCCGGACGTCGGGTGCTCGTATGCATCGACGAGGCACAGGCGATTCCTCTGAAGACGTTGGAGAGTATCCGGCTGTTGTCGAACCTGGAGACTGAGAAGCAAAAGTTGCTTCAGCTGGTTCTGTTGGGACAGCCTGAGCTCGATGCGACCTTGGCCCGGGCGGAAATCCGCCAGCTCTTGCAGCGCATCACTTTCAGTGAGTTCCTTGGGCCGATGGCTGTAGATCGAGTGCCTGCGTATCTGGAGCATCGGCTGCTTACGGCTGCGCTCGACGAGAACACCGATGTCAAGGTGTTCGAACCCGATGCGGGTCGTGAGATCGCACGCCTGACCAGGGGCGTACCGCGTCTCGTGAATGTGTTATCGCACAAGTGCCTGATGCTCGCTTACGGTGAGGGAGAGCACCGCGTGGGTTGTCATCATGTGCGTATGGCTGGCGCTGACACTCCAGGCATTGGTGGGCGGCTTGCGCGCAGCGATTCGCGGTGGTCCTGGCGTGACATTGATGCGGGCCGTTGGTGGCGTGCCGTGTTGTCGGCGGCGAGCAGGCGACGGTTGCGCGAAGAAAAGCCGGGAGCGACATCGTGAGCGTCATCAACACCATGCTGCGTGATCTCGACAAGCGACAGCCGGTGGAGCCGGGCGGGATGCCGGCGCGAGGTCCTGCCACCGAGCGTTGGGCGGGTGTCCGACCGGTCGCGTCTTCGACCCGATTGCGCCAAGCTGGCAGATTCCGCCGAGTGGTGATGGGCACTCTGGTGGCGACCCTGGTCCTGGGTTCCATCGCCGTGGCCTGGTGGTCATTGACCCGGGGCGTTGTGCCAACGGGTAAGCCCGAATTGGCGGACGCTGCACTGTCGACCGAGCGCGCGTCACCACCGGCTGTGTCAGCAGTTGCGACAACTATGACGCTCCCGTCACCGCAGCCACGGGTCGCATCCGCTGTGGTGCAATCCATTTCGCTGACTCGCGATTCGCTGAAAATGGACTCCACGCTCAGCCGCACACCGCCGACTCGCGTGCCGGAAGAAAAGGCTCAGGTTCATGTTGCACCTGCCTCTGGCGAGCCTACGGCCTCTGCGGTCGTGCGGCCTCCTCGCGCTGCGATCAGCGAGCCTTCAAGCGCATTGGTGGCGCCAAGCGTGCCATCGCGCCAGTCCGCAACCAGGGAGGTCCTGGCACAGGCTCAACGTTTGTGGGCGGCGGGGTCGCGCCAGTCGGCTTCCGATCTGCTACGCGACGCATTGACCGTTGTTGAGCGCACAGGCGAGCTCAGCAGCAAGTCTGCCGAGACCAGTGCGATGGTAGCTTCCTTGGTTCGCGAGTTGGCGCAGATGGAATTGGCTCAGGGGCATGTCAGCGAGACGCTGGAGATGCTCACGCGTCTGGAGCCCGCCCTGGCAGGCGTCGCGGAACTGTGGGCCATCCGCGGCAATGCCGCTCAGCGACTCGGGCGCCATGCTGATTCTGCGGCTGCGTATCTCGCCGCGCTCAAGTTGCGTCCGAATGAGTCTCGCTGGATGCTCGGTGCGGCCGTTTCGCTGGCCGCGCAGGGTCAGATTGCCGCTGCCACAGAACAGGCTGAGAAGGCCCGTGCGCGTGGTGCGCTCAGCCCTGAACTGGCGACTTATCTGCGTCAACTGGGGGTCACTTTGCCGGAGCGCTGAGGTATTTCCCAAGCTCCATCTTGGCAATGGAGTTGCGGTGAACCTCGTCGGGACCGTCGGCAAAGCGCAGGGTGCGTGCATTGGCATAGCTGTAGGCGAGCGGGAAGTCGTCGCACATGCCGCCGCCGCCATGCGCCTGCATGGCCCAGTCAATAACCTGGCAGGCCATGCTCGGAGCGACCACCTTGATCATTGCGATCTCATTCTTGGCGAACTTATTGCCTGCGACGTCCATCATCCAGGCAGCTTTGAGCGTGAGCAGTCGGGCCATGTCGATTTTGCATCGTGCTTCGGCGATGCGTTCTTGGGTGACGGTCTGCGAGGCGATCGTCTTCCCGAACGCCACCCGCATGGAGGCGCGCCTGCACATCAGCTCGAGCGCGCGTTCGGCCAAGCCAATGAGACGCATGCAATGGTGAATGCGTCCGGGACCAAGGCGTCCTTGAGCGATCTCAAAGCCGCGCCCCTCGCCAAGAAGAATGTTGCTGACCGGAACGCGCACGTTCTCGAATAGAACCTCCATGTGGCCGTGCGGCGCGTCGTCGTAGCCCATCACGTTGAGCGCCCGTACAACCGTAATTCCTGGCGTGTTGGCCGGCACGATCACCATGCTTTGTTGGGAATGACGAGGCGCGTCGGGATTGGTCTTTCCCATCGTGATATATACCGCGCAGCGCGGATCACCGGCTCCCGAGGTCCACCATTTGCGGCCGTTAATGACATATTCATCGCCTTGGCGCTCGATACGCGTCTGAATATTGGTCGCGTCGCTCGAAGCTACTTCGGGTTCGGTCATCGCGAACGAAGAGCGAATCTTCCCTTCCAGCAATGGTTTGAGCCAGCGGGCCTTGTTTTCTGCAGAACCATAGCGGGCAATGGTTTCCATGTTTCCGGTGTCTGGCGCAGAACAGTTGAAGACTTCGCTCGACCACATCACATGGCCCATGATTTCAGCCAGTGGAGCGTACTCCTGATTGGTCAGGCCGGCGCCCTGATAGCCCGAGACGGCGGCACTGTCAACCGGAAGAAACAGGTTCCACAATCCGGCTGCCTGTGCTTTGGGCTTGAGGTTTTCAATCGTCTGTAACGGTGTCCAGCGTTTGCCTGCTGCGGTATTGGCCGCAATTTCGGCGTGGCATGCGCCCTCCGCAGGGTAGATGTGCTCCAGCATGAAGGCTTGCAACTTGCCTTGCAAGTCTTTGGTTTTGGGTGAGTAGTCAAAGTCCATGAGAGCTCCGTAATTGTTGCGTCAAAAAGATTGGTGATCCAGCGGCTAGGCCTGCCGCGCAAATTTCCATGCCAGCTGGGCCAGCGGTCTTGCTCCTGCGCCCGAACTGACTGCCTGAGCACTGGCTGCTGTGCCTGCCTCCACACGCTTCGCAATGCCCTGGCATATCGCAGCGATGCGAAACATGTTGTAGGCCATGTAGAAATTCCAGTCCGCTTTGAGCGCATCAGGTGTTACCAACCCGGTGCGTTCGCAATAAAGGCGGATGTATTCATCTTCCGTCGGTATGCCCAGGCTAGTCACGTCGAGCCCACCAATGCCCCGAAAAGTGCCCGGGGGGATATGCCAGGCCATGCAGTGGTAGCTGAAGTCCGCTAGCGGGTGTCCCAGTGTCGAGAGTTCCCAGTCGAGCACTGCAATGATGCGCGGCTCGCTGGCGTGAAACATCAGGTTGTCGAGCCGATAGTCGCCATGCACGATGCTGACCATGTTGTCGGCGCGTGCCATCTGCGGGATGTGCTGTGGCAACCATGCCATCAGCTGATCCATTTCTGCGATCGGCTGGGTGATCGAGGCAACATACTGCTTGCTCCAGCGGCCAATCTGCCGTTCGAAATAGTTGCCAGGCTTGCCGTATCCGGCCAAGCCGCGCTCTGCAAACTTGACCGTGTGCAATGTCGAAATCACGCGGTTCATTTCGTCATAAATTTCGCCACGCTGTGCCGCCGTCATGTGCGGAAGGGTCTGGTCCCACAGAATGCGTCCCGGCATGAATTCCATGACGTAGAACGCCCGTCCGATCACCCCTTCGTCTTCACACAGGCAATGCATGGCTGGCACCGGCACTCCGGTCCCTTGCAGGCCGCTCATGACCGCATATTCGCGTTCAACGGCGTGCGCGGACGGCAGCAGTTTCGCCACCGGGCCAGGTTTGGCGCGCATCACATAGCTGCGCGTCGGGGTGTTGAGCTTGTAAGTTGGGTTGGACTGCCCCCCTTTGAACGACTCGACACTTAACGGGCCGCGGTATCCCTTCAGGTTCTTTTGCAGCCAATCCGAGAGCGCTCGGACGTCAAAGATGTGCTTTTCAGAGACTGCTGTCGTGCCGATGAAATGTGCAAAATCATTCATGATGGTGCGCTGCTTTTCGATGCTAGTTGTCGGCCTCGCGGATGCGCATCAGCGCTTCGCGGTTGCGAATGACCAAACCTCCGGGTTCGATGCGGATGGTTTCCTCGCGTTCCATCGACTTGAGTTCCTGATTGACACGCTGGCGCGAGGCACCGAGCAACTGTGCCAACTCTTCCTGAGCCAGTTGTAAGCCGATGCGCATCTCGCGTGCGTCGCTCAGCGACGGCACGCCGTAGCTTCGCACCAGGTGCAGCAACTGCTTGGCAAGTCGGGCACGCAGCGGCAATGTATTCAGGTCCTCCACCAGACCGTAGAGTTGCCGGATGCGCCTTGCATGCAGGCGCAGGAGTGCTTCGTAGAGTTCGGCGTGCAAGGCCAGTATCTTCTTGAAATCGGCCTTGGCTACGCACAGTATCGTGCTCTCGCCGTGCGCGTAGGCGTCGTGTGTGCGGCTGTCGCCATCGAATATCGCCACGTCGCCAAACCAGATCCCAGGCTCGACATACGTCAACGTGATTTGCTTGCCCGAAATGGAAGTCGAACTGACCCGCACCGCACCACGTGCACAGGCTATCCATTCTTCCGGCGGTTCTCCCCGCGCGGCAATGAGTTCGCCGTCCTTGTAGCGTTTGACGTAGGCACATCGCAGGATATCGTGGCGCAATGAAGGTGACAGGGTTGCGAACCAGCGACCGGAATTGATCGCCTCGCGTTCCTCAATGGTAAGAATGGGATCGTCCATAGCCTGTCTTTTCGGTGACTGAATAGCCCCGTCATTGTCGCGGCGGAGACCGCCTTCCAGCCCGCGCGTTGTCACGTGTGCGTCTGTTCCTGCGCGCTGCACTTATTGTTCTCCTTGGAGCAGGCTCAGACCGATGGCTCCGCGTCGCCTCAACCACGGGCTGGGTCGGTAGCGCGGGTCTCCGTAGACGGTTTGCATATTGAACAAAATTTCAAGGATGTTGGCCGGTCCGTAGAGATCGCCCATGCGCAAGGGACCCATTGGATAGCCCAGGCCCAGGGTGACCGCCGTTTCGAGATCGGAGGGGGAACATATGCCTTGTTGACACATGTCCGAGGCAATGTTGACGATGGCCGCGACCACACGTTGTGCGACAAATCCGCCGCTGTCGCGGATCACGCTCACAGCTTTTCCATCGCGTGCCATCAGGGCGTGGGCCGCGTCGCGCATGTCGGGGCGTGTCGCGGGATTGGTCGCAAGCACTCGTCGTTTGCTTGCGGCGTCGTCGACCAGCATGTCGACGCCAACTGTGCGAGTCGGGTCCAGCCGCTCGACGATCGCCATCGTGGTAACGTCAAATCCCAGGGGGGCTACCAAGATCAGTGCCTGCGCGGAAGGTGCACCGCCGGTTTCAATCTTGGCCTGCAGCGTCTTGAGCAGCGTGACGAGTTCGGCGCGGCGTGCCGCACGCGGCGATACCCAGACTGACGGCATGTCCTGGACCGATGGGGTTGCAGGTTCTGCAGCGATTCGGGCCTTGCCGTCTTCATAGAGGTAAAAGCCCTCACCTACCTTTCTCCCAAGCACGCCCCCGGCGAGTCGCTGTGCAGTAATGACGCTGGGTCGATAGCGAGGTTCCTCGAAATATTGATGGTAGATTGACTCCATCACCGGGTGCGACACGTCCAGCGCCGTCAGATCCATCAACTCGAAGGGGCCGAGTTTGAATCCGATCTGGTCTTTCAGAATCCGATCAATCGTAGAGAAGTCGGCAACGCTCTCATTGACGATTCGCAGTGCTTCGGTGCCATAGGCTCGACCGGCATGATTGACGATGAAACCCGGCGTGTCCTGTGCCATGACCGGGGTGTGACCAAGCTGCCTGGCGTAGGCGGCCAGCGCCGTGCAAACCGCCTCACCGGTCTTCAGACCGGCGACGACTTCCACCACCTTCATCAAGGGCACCGGATTAAAGAAGTGAAAGCCAGCGAGCTGCTCGGGCCGCTTGAGCCGGGCTCCCAGCGCCGTTACCGAGAGCGACGACGTGTTGGTTGCCATGACTGTCGTCGCGCGGACGACGCCCTCGAGTTCTGCAAACAAGCTCGCCTTGACCTCAATCCGCTCGGCAACCGCTTCGATGATCATGTCACAGTCCGCCAAGGCGGCGAGCGCGTCGACGCAGCTTAGTCGCGATTTGCATGCAGCAGCAGCCTCGACGCTGAGGCGACCCTTTTCGCAAAGTTTGTCCCATTGTGCAGAAATGCCGATTTGCGCCGTACGGGTGGTTGCGATGTTGGAGTCAAACATCAAGACCGAGCTGCCAGCCTGGGCAACAATCTGTGCGATGCCTCGGCCCATAGCGCCCACGCCGATCACGCCTACGCAGGAAAATATTGGCTTCATCAGTCGATTATGACCCGGCCGCAGGTCAGGGGACAAGCCTCGACTCCGGAGACAATGTCACCTTTCTTCCAGCAATGTCAGCGCCGGACGCGCGCCGACCTCATTTACCAGAGACCCTGCCATGACTCTTAAACTATGCGGATTTTCGGCAAGCAATTACTACAACAAGATCAAGCTTCAACTGCTCGAAAAAGAGGTGATCTTTCAGGAGGAGCTGGTATGGACCGGTTCCATGGAGGATAGCCTCTTGGTCAGATCACCCATGGGCAAGGTGCCGTTCTTGGACACCGACGAGGGCCCGATTTCGGAATCCATGGCATGCGCCGAATATGTCGAGACCGTCTACCCGCAGAATCCGATGTTGCCGGACAACGCTTTTGAGGCAGCCAAGGTGCGCGAATTGGTTATCTATACGGAGTTACACATTGAACTGGTTGCACGCCAGCTGTATCCGGAGGCCTTTTTCGGCGGCAAGATCAGCGACGAAGCGAAGGAAAAGAGCCGCAAGCTGTTACTTAAGGGGATTGCCGCTTATGCCAAGTTGGCAAAATTCTTGCCCTTCGTTGCGGGCCAGAAGTTCACCCTCGCCGACTGCGCTGCCATCGTTCACTTACCGCTGGTCGCGAGCGCTTGCAAAATCACACTTGGCGAGGACTTGCTTGCCCCGTTGCCGGTGAAGGACTATTTGCGTTGGATGGGCGAGCGTCCTGCCGTACAGCGGGTCAACGCAGAGCGAAAGGCTAATACCGAGCTGATGCTGGCGATACGAGCCTCAAGGCGATAAGTCCTGGAGCTCAGGTCAACGCCTGACCTGTAGTGCTCCAGGATTGACGATGTTCTTCGGGGTGCCCTTGATGAAGCTAACGACGTTGTCAAACGCCGCACCAAGGTATAACTCGTAGTTGTCTTGCTCGACGTAGCCGATGTGCGGTGTACAGACGCAGTTTTCCAGGCGCAACAGGGCGTGACCCTGCAAGATGGGCTCGGTCTCGAAGACATCAACTGCGGCCATGCCGGGTCGCCCGCGATTGAGCGCACTGATCAAGGCGTCGGGTTCAATTAGTTCAGCGCGCGAGGTGTTAACGAGCAGTGATGTCGGCTTCATTCGACCCAGATCGTCAAGGCGGACGATCGATCGCGTTTCGTCATTCAGACGCAGATGCAATGACACCACATCGCTTTGCGAAAAAAAATCCTCGCGACTCAGAGCCGCGTCATACCCGTCGAGGATGGCCCTCTCTCGCGATGGTGCCCGGCCCCAAATCACAACATTCATGCCAAACGCGCGGCCATACCCGGCCACCAATTGTCCAATCTTGCCGTAACCCCATATCCCGAGTGTCTTGGCGCGCAAGACCATGCCTATTCCAAAATTTGCCGGCATGGAACCAGCCTTCAATCCGGACTGTTGCCACGCACCGTGCTTGAGATTTCCGACGTACTGGGGCAGGCGTCGCATGGCCGCCATCATGAGGGCCCAGGTTAATTCAGCCGGGGCGATTGGCGAACCTGCCCCTTCGGCGACTGCGATACCACGCTCCGTGCATGCGTTGATATCGATATGCGGGCCGACCCGACCCGTCTGGGCGATCAACTTGAGTTTGGGCAACTTTTCGATCAGTTGGCGCGAAAGATGTGTACGCTCGCGAATGAGAACGATAACGTCGGCGTCCTTGAGTCTGACCGATAACTGCCCCAAGCCTTTAACAGTGTTGGTATACACCTTGGCTTGATACGCATCGAGTTTGGCCGCGCACTCCAGTTTTCGAACCGCATCCTGATAGTCATCAAGAATCACTATATTCATACGGAGCTATTGTGCCTCGGCAGCAGGCACGGTCGGACCAAGGACCTCGGTGGGGGTGCTTGCCGCTTGGGCAGGTTTACATCAACATCGTATTGCGGATCAAGCCGACGGCCAGGCCTTCAATTTCAAACGGTTCGCCCGGCTCGATCACAATTGTCTGGTAGTCGGGATTCTCGGGGTGAAGTTCAATCAGGTGCTTGTTGCGCCGAAATCGCTTGACTGTCACCTCGTCGCCTAAACGCGCAACGACGATTTGCCCATTCTTGGCGTCGGTGGTCGCCTGCACTGCGAGTAAGTCGCCATCCATGATGCCAGCGTCACGCATCGACATGCCCCGCACCTTCAGCAGATAGTCGGGCTTGCGTTGAAACAACGTACTTTCTAGATAGTAAGTTTGGTCAATGTGTTCTTGCGCCAGAATGGGCGAGCCCGCTGCGACCCTCCCGATCAAGGGCAGAACCAACTGTGCCAAACTGGGCAACTGAAATGAATACTGCTTGTTGCGCGATGCGTTGATTGCCTGTAGTGCTTCGCTCTTCAGGCGAATGCCCCGGGAGGTGCCGCTGACGAGTTCAATGACGCCCTTGCGCGCTAGGGCCTGCAAATGCTCTTCAGCCGCGTTCGCGGATTTGAATCCAAGCTCGGTAGCGATTTCGGCCCGCGTCGGTGGCGCACCAGTTCGGGCGATAGCGCTTTGAATCAGATCGAGAATCTGTTGTTGGCGGGCGGTGAGTTTCGGGCTTTCAAGCATATCGACTCCTTGGCTTTGATGTGGTCTCGCTGGCAGATGGCAGACACTGTGTTGATATCCAGTAACTGTATTTTTAACCAGTTTCCTCAAATATGCAAGCGCCGGCTAAAGAATTTGTTGCTGCAGGAGTGCAGACTGCCCACCAGGGGTATCACAACAGGTCGAGGCGACGAACCCGAGACTTGTTCAAATCTGGCGATGGACGCGCAAATCCGAAAGGCAGCGTGTGCCTGATCAGCCGCAGCCGCCGCGGCCTGATCTCAATGGTCCTCCCAGCGTCCTGCCAGCCGACCGGCGCGCCGACGTTGGTGCTGGCCGTCATCGAGGCCTTGGAGCGCGGGGTGCTGTTAGCTGGCTAGCGCCCTAAACACGCGCGCAGTGATTTCCTCGACACTGCCGGTACCCAGAATGGCGCGGTACTTCGGCGCCGCGTCCGGATCGGTCTTGGCCCAATTGGCGTAGTAATCGACCAACGGTCTGGTCTGTGCGCTGTACACGTCCAAGCGCTTCCTGACGGTTTCCGGGCGATCGTCGTCGCGCTGAATCAGGGCTTCTCCGGTCTGATCATCAACATCAGGGACTTTGGGTGGATTGAATTTCACGTGGTAGGTGCGCCCGGAAGGTGCGTGTGAGCGCCGGCCGCTCATGCGCTCGATGATGGCATCAAAAGGAACATCAATTTCCAACACGTAGTCCAGCTTCACCCCGGCCGTCTTCATCGCGTCCGCTTGTGGGATCGTGCGTGGGAAGCCGTCAAACAGAAAGCCCGCGGCGCAGTCGCTCTGCGTGATGCGTTCCTTGACGAGATTGATGATCAACTCATCGCTCACAAGGCCACCGCTGTCCATCACCTTTTTTGCTTGAATGCCCAGCGGCGTGCCGGCCTTGACGGCCGCGCGCAACATATCTCCGGTCGAGATTTGGGGAATGCCGTATTTTTGGCATATGAAAGTTGCCTGTGTCCCTTTGCCGGCGCCAGGCGCGCCCAGAAGGATAAGTTTCATGAGGTTCCTTGATTTGACTAATAGACCCGGCAACAGCAGAAATGTTCGCCCGAACGCCACACGTGCCATTCAAGAAGAATAGCACGCCTTCGCGGCCGGGTTGTCAGTGCGTAGAAGACAACTGCTGGAATATTCGGCGCACGCGTTCGAGGTCCTGAGGCGTGTCAACGCCGGCGGGGGGGGCGTCGACGCTGACGTGCACGGCAATTCGGTGGCCGTGCCAGAGCGCTCGTAACTGCTCGAGTGCCTCGGTAACTTCCAGCGGCGCTGGCGCCAGGCGAGGAAATTCGCGCAAGAAGCCGGCACGGTAGCCATAGATACCGATGTGCCGCAAAGGTCGCGGACTCGGCAAGGCTGCGCCGGCGTCGCGCCAAACAGGAATTGGGGCCCGACTGAAGTACAGCGCCATTGCCCGAGCATCGAGGACAACCTTGACGACATTCGGGTTGTTGAAATCACCAAGATTGTGGATCGGATGTGCAGCCGTACTCATGCTTGCCTCAGGGTGTTGGATAAGCAATTCAGCGACGGCGTCGACCAGTGCCGGATCGATCAGGGGCTCATCACCCTGTACATTGATGACCAATTCGTCGTCAGGGATGTTCAGCAGGTCGCACGCCTCGGCGAGTCGGTCGCTGCCCGAGACATGCTCAGAGCGAGTCAAGATGGCTTCAACTGCGTAGACGCGGCAAGCGCTGACAACTTTCTCGTGATCACAGGCGACGACCACCCGGAACTTCGCCGCGCCGCCGGGCCCGGAACGGACGCGCTGGGCAACCCGAACGACCATCGGCACGCCACCCAAGTCTGCCAGTGGCTTGTTGGGCAAACGCGTGGAGGCCAGGCGAGCCGGGATCAGAATCGTGAATTTCAAGGCATCAAAGTCCCAGTTCCTCATCACTGAGGGTGCGAGCCTCGCTTTCCAGCAGGATCGGAATGCCGTCGCGGATCGGGTACGCCAAGCGCGCGCTGCGCGATTTCAGTTCCTGCTTTTCGCGATCGTATTCCAGGGGTCCTTTGGTGATAGGGCAAACCAGCAGTTCAAGCAGTCGTGTGTCCATGTCCCGATGATAGCGGCCATCTAGGTCGATCGTTGGGACAGTTCCATAGCAAGCGGTCGAAATTGTGCAGAAACGCTGGCTCAGGCTCAAGAAGCAGCGGTACAGCCAGAGCAGCAGGGTGCCTGCGCCACAGCTTGACTGCGTCCTTCTCAGTGCAAAGGATCTCATAAGATCCGTACTGCTTGGGTGACCAGCTATCAAAATCATAGTGATCGGGGAATGCGATGGTCTCGGACAGCGTTAGACCATGGGCTCTGAGCATGTCGAAGAAGGCC
>JAKANU010000261.1 GCA_021812315.1 Pseudomonadota bacterium | reverse complement strand
GTCCCTCACGAGGTGCGCAATGCGGCCATGAAAAAGCTGTTTGCCGATCCGCATTACAACCTGATGGACGGGCTCGACACCTACATCGGCGACTACGGCGGCGCCGACCCCTTGCCGCTGTCCATGCTGCACAAGATGGCCGGTGCCGAGTTCCTGCGACTGTTCGACGCCGCAGCTACGCCCGCCTCAGACAATACCCAAGCTTGCGCCGCGGCGCCGCGCGGCGCACAGGCCGGCGAAGGCCCCCCCAAAGACCCGGACGGACCCGATGACGACCCTGATTTGTGATTGCAACCAGACGCTGCCGCTCGATCCTGCGCGCCTGGGTCAGGCGCTCGATGAAAACCTGAATCGGCACAGTTTGCTGTGTCGGGGCGAGCTTGGCGCCTTTGTCAAAGCGCTGCAATCAGGCCAGAGTCTGGTCGTCGCTTGTACTCAGGAAAAGCACTTGTTTGCCGAGCTCGCCCAGCGCTCCGCGGCACCCGGTGCGCGCGCGGTGCCGATGCGCTTTGTCAACATTCGTGAGACGGCCGGCTGGAGCCGCGAAGGTACGCAGGCCGGACCCAAGATGGCTGCGCTGCTGGCCAGTGCCCAACTGCTTGAGCCCGAGCCGGTCGCCACCGTCAGCTACCGCAGTGCCGGGCGGCTGCTGATGATCGGGGAGCTCGACGCCTGCGAGCGTGCCGCGGCCCTGTTGGGCGAGGACTGGGATATCAGCATGTTCACTCAGGGTCCGGGTGATCATGGCGCGGCGCAGGCGCGACGCTATCCGGTGCTGGGCGGGCGCATCGTATCGCTCACCGGATGGCTCGGCGCTTTCGATCTGAAGTGGTCGCGCGACAACCCCATCGATCTCGATCTGTGCACGCGTTGCAACGCCTGCCTGGCCGTGTGCCCCGAGGGTGCGATTGGGCTCGACTATCAAATTCGTAGCAGCGTGTGCAAGTCGCACAGGGCTTGTCTGAAAGTTTGCAAGACTGCCGGGGCGATTGATTTCAGCCGTGTGGCGGAACTTGCCAGCGAGCGCTTTGACCTGGTCCTCGACCTGCGCGCCACGCCGGCATTTACCCAACACGCACTGCCGCAGGGCTATTTGCGTTGGGACGGACGCAACCCCGCGCCGCTGCTGCAGCTGCGCACGCTGGTTGGCGAGTTCGAGAAGCCCAGATTCTTCGAGTATCAGAAGAGCTTGTGCGCGCACAGCCGCAACCAGAAGACCGGCTGCACCGCGTGCCTGGACGTGTGTTCAGCCGCGGCCATCAGCAGCGACCTCCGCCAACAACAAATCACGGTTCAGGCGCATCTGTGCGTGGGCTGCGGCACCTGCACCAGCGTATGCCCGAGCGGCGCCTTGCGCTACAACTACCCGCGCGCCAGCGCGCAGGGCGTCAAACTCAAGACACTGCTGGGAACCTTTGCCCGCAGCGCCGGCACGCAAGCCGCGCTGCTGCTGCACAGCCAGGGTGAGGGCACGCGCCTGCTCGACGACCTGGGTCGCGCGGCGCAGCTTGAGCGAGGCCTGCGGGATGGCATGCACGGCTTGCCGGCACGGGTGTTGCCGATGGCGCTGTGGCACACCAGTTCGCTGGGGCTGGAGGCGTGGTTGACGGCCATCGCTTACGGCGCCCGCCAGGTCTGGGTGTTGATGACCGCGGAGGAAGCGCCGCAATACCACGAGGCGATTGGCCAGCAGATGGCCATTGGCCAAGCGATTATGAGTGGCCTGGGTTACGCCGGGCAGCATTTTCGGCTTCTGCATGTGCGCGACGCCCGCGACCTTGCCGCGCTGGATGCGGACTTGCGCGCCGCGCCGGCGCAGGGCGTGGCCCGCAGCGCCAGCTTTGCGATTCAGACCGACAAGCGTGCCACGCTGGAACTGGCGCTGGATCATTTGATCGAGCAGGCGCCGGCCCGACCGGCGTCACCCATCGCCTTGCCGGCGAGCGGCGCTCCGTTGGGCACTGTGATCATTGACAAGCTGGCCTGCACACTGTGTTTGAGTTGCGTGGGCGCCTGTCCGAGCACCGCTTTGCTTGACAACCCGGATGCGCCGCAACTGCGCTTCGTCGAGAAGAACTGCGTGCAATGCGGCCTTTGCGTCAAGACCTGCCCGGAACATGCCATCGCACTGCTGCCCCGGCTCAACCTGTCTGCTGCACGCCGCCAGGCGGTGCTCTTGCATGAGGGGCAAGCCTATGGCTGCGTACGCTGTGGCAAGCCCTTTGGCACCGTGCAGGCGGTCGAGGCGATGCTCTCCAGGCTCGCGTCCCACAGCATGTTTCAGGGTGCCGCGGCGCGGCGCCTGCGCATGTGTGCCGACTGCCGCGTGATCGACATCGACGCCGAAGCTCATCAGGGCCTGGCCGCAGAGCCACGAAAATGAAGCTACCAGGCCACCCCCTTGATGCTGCCGGTCTTGATGAAGAGGCCGCACGTTCAGAGGTCTATGGGCTGCTGGCGCTTTTGTACTATGCGCCGCCTGCTATCGAATGGCTAGCAAGGCTGCGGATTGCAGAGACCCCGCCCGAGGCTGGCGGAGCGCAGTTGCAGGAGCCCTGGCGCGGCGTCGTGGCGCTTGCCAGGGAGCTTTCCAACGCGGCCATTGCGGCCGAGTACGACGCCCTCTTCGGCGGCATCGGCAAGCCCGAGGTTTACCTGTACGGCTCGCATTTTCTCAGCGGCTTTCTCAACGAGAAGCCGCTGGCGCGGCTGCGCGCTGACCTGGTGGGGATCGGCGTGCAACGCGCCACGTCGATGTCAGAGACCGAGGATCACTTCGCCTACTTGTGTGAAGTCATGCGCCATCTGATCGCCGAGTCGGCCCACCGGGGTGACACTTTGCGACTTCAGGAAGGCTTTTTTTCGACCCATATCCAGCCCTGGGCGCGAAGCATGTGTGAGGCGATTGAGCGCCATCCCACAGCTGTGTTCTACGCCGCGGTGGCGCGGTTCACACGCGCTTTCCTGGACGTCGAGGCACAGGGATTTGACCTGCTCCAGTGAGCCCCACGATGGCCCGGCCGGTCGTGCCGGCCTGTTTCACAAATCCGTGTTTTCCCTAGTACCAAGGGGATGTATTGCGTCGGCAATCGTGCTACTGTGCGTCTGTAGGCCTTGCCTATGAAAAGTGGTGCATAGCAAGCCACGCTACCAGGAGTACAACATGCAGGACCGTCAACCCAAGGCTTCACGGCGCGGATTTTTTGTATCCGCTTCGGTGGTCGGCGCGGCCGCCGTCGGGGCGAGCTGGGTCGCCACCCGATCCCCGCAACCCACCGCGGCGCCGCTCCCCGAACCACCGGCGCGCGGTGGCGGCTACAGCCTGAGCGAACACGTCAAACACTATTACCGCACGGCGCGCGTCTGACCGAAGGCCCCGCGCTTGCCCTTGCATCAAACAGTCTGCTATTGGAGAGTTCCATGTTGCTAGTCAAAAAATCAGCCGTGTCCGACAGCCGCAGCGGCCCGGGGTTTGCCGGCAGTTTGCAGCGTGCGCTGTCGCAAGCCCTGCCCACGGTGGACCGTCGCGCCTTCCTGCGGCGCTCCGGCCTCGGGGTCGGTGCGGGTCTGGCAGCCAGCCAACTTGCGCTGGTGCGCCCGGCGCAGGCTTCGCCCGGTGCGGTGGCGGTGGGGGACGGCAAGATCGAGATCAAACGCACCGTGTGCACGCATTGCTCGGTGGGTTGCGCGGTCGATGCGGTGGTTGAAAACGGCGTCTGGGTGCGTCAGGAGCCGGTGTTTGATTCGCCTCTCAACCTGGGTGCGCATTGTGCCAAGGGTGCGGCACTGCGCGAACATGGTCACGGCGAGTACCGGCTGCGCTACCCGATGAAGCTGGTGAACGGCAAGTATGAACGCATCAGCTGGGATACCGCGCTGAACGAAATCAGTGCCCGCATGCTCGAACTGAAGAAGGCCAGCGGTCCTGACAGTGTCTACTTCATCGGATCGAGCAAGCACAACAACGAGCAGACCTACCTGATGCGCAAGTTCGTCAGCATGTGGGGTACCAACAACTGCGACCACCAGGCGCGCATCTGCCATTCGACCACCGTGGCCGGGGTGGCCAACACCTGGGGCTACGGCGCCATGACGAATTCGTACAACGACATGCAAAACAGCAAGTGCGCGTTGTACATCGGCTCCAATGCCGCCGAGGCGCACCCGGTCTCGATGCT
>JAKANU010000260.1 GCA_021812315.1 Pseudomonadota bacterium | reverse complement strand
CCGATCTGACTCGACCTGGTACACCCGCCGCATTTTCGAGAATCGGGCGCTGCGGATGAAACCGGGTTGTGGCTGGTTCCCCAGCGAATGGCTGTTTGAGGAAGGCGTGCGGCGCAGTTTGCGCGCGCTGGCTGCGGACAGCGTCGATCTCGGTGGCTACGGTGAGCCCAAGGGCTACCCGCCGCTACGCCAATTGGTGCGTGACCTGCTTGGCGAGCAGGAAATTGCCGTGACCACCGAGCAGGTGTTGTTAACGCAGGGCTCGAGCCAGGCCATGGATCTGGTGGCACGACGCCTGGTACGCGCTGGCGACGCCGTTCTTGTTGATGAGCCGGGTTACCCGAATTTGCTGTCTTCGCTGCGTTTTCTGGGTGCGCGCTTGCTGGGCGTGCCACGCACGATCACTGGCTACGACCTCGCGACACTTGAGAGGCTGGTGACCCAGCACAAACCGAAGGTCTTCTTCACTCAGCCGCGCTTGCAGAGCCCGACCGGCTCGGTGGCGCAACTGGCGCATTTGCATCGCGTCATGCAACTCGCTGACAAGCACGATTTTGTAGTGGTCGAGAACGATATTTACGTGGACCTCGACCCCGAGCCAAGACCCTCGCTGGCCAGCCTGGACCAACTGCGCCGGGTGATCTATATCAGTAGTTTTTCGAAAACCATTTCGCCCAATCTCAGAACCGGGTACCTGGCTGCGCAGCCCGATTTACTTGAGGAACTCGCGCAACTCAAGATGATCTCCGGTCTGACCTCTTCGGAGTTCAACGAGAGGATTGCGCATGGGGCGCTGATGGACGGGCGCTGGCGCAAGCACATCAAGGGTCTGCGCGAGCGTCTGGCCAAAGCGCATCAGGAAGCGGCGCCGCGCCTGCTCAAGCTCGGGTTCGAGATCTTTCTGGAACCCAAGGCGGGAATGTTTCTATGGGCCAGGCACCGGGCGATCCCGAATGCCACCGAGTTGGCCTACAAGGCCGCTGAAAGTGACATCCTGCTCGGGCCGGGGCATCTTTTCAGCCCGGATCTGCAGCCCAGCCCCTGGCTGCGATTCAATGTTGCGTTTTGCGACGATCCACCGGTATTTGCGTTTCTTCAACAGCATTGTCACGCCGCACGATGACCTAAAATTGGCGGCTCCATCATTCCCGTTCCGTCATGAATTCACTCGCCAGCGTTGCCACGGTCGCCGATATCCGCAAGGTATTCCTCGACTTCTTTGAGTCCAAGGGGCATACCGTGGTGGCATCGAGCCCGCTGGTGCCTGGCAATGACCCGACGCTGATGTTCACCAACTCGGGTATGGTGCAGTTCAAGGACGTGTTTCTGGGCAGCGACAAGCGCTCCTACGTGCGCGCCGCCTCGGTGCAGGCTTGCCTGCGCGCCGGGGGCAAACACAACGATCTGGAAAACGTCGGTTACACCGCGCGCCATCACACCTTCTTCGAGATGCTGGGCAACTGGAGCTTTGGTGACTACTTCAAGCGCGAGTCGATTACCTGGGGCTGGGAACTGCTCACGCAGGTCTACAAACTGCCCGCCGAGCGCCTGCTGGTCACGGTCTACAAGGACGACGACGAGGCTTACGACATCTGGACCAGGGAAATCGGCCTCGGCCCCGAGCGCGTGATCCGCATTGGCGACAACAAGGGCAAGAAATACGCCTCGGACAACTTCTGGATGATGGCCGACACCGGCCCCTGCGGCCCGTGCTCGGAGATCTTCTACGACCACGGCGAGCACATCCCGGGTGGTCCGCCGGGCAGCCCGGGCGAAGACGGTGACCGCTTCATCGAAATCTGGAACCACGTGTTCATGCAGTTCGACATGCAGGCAGACGGCAGCCTGGTCAAGCTGCCCGCACCGTGTGTCGATACCGGCATGGGTCTGGAGCGGCTGGCCGCGATCCTGCAGCACGTGCACAGCAACTACGAAATCGACATCTTTACCGCCCTGATCGCAGCGGCGGCCCGTGAAACCGGGTGCTCTGACCTGAGGAACGCCTCGCTCAACGTGATTGCGGACCATATCCGCGCCACCTCCTTTTTGGTCAGCGACGGCGTCAATCCGTCGAACGAAGGACGCGGCTATGTGCAGCGGCGCATCATCCGCCGCGCGATCCGCCACGGCTACAAGCTGGGCCGCAAGACGCCGTTTTTCCACAAGCTGGTGCCCGATCTGGTGGCGCAGATGGGGCAGGCTTACCCGAACCTGGCTGCGCAGGCGCAGCGCATCAGCGAGGTCCTGCGCCTGGAGGAAGAGCGCTTCTATGAAACGCTCGAAGTCGGCATGGGGATTCTGGACGCGGCCTTGGTCGGCGGTGTCAAAGTGCTGCCGGGCGATGTGGCTTTCAAGCTGCACGATACCTTTGGCTTTCCGCTGGATCTATCTGCTGATGTTTGCCGCGAGCGTGGCGTGGAAGTCGACGAAGCCGGGTTTCACGCGGCGATGGAACGGCAAAAGGCGCAGGGCCGGGCTGCCGGCAAGTTCCGGATGGACAAGGCGCTCGAATACGGCGGTGAAAGCAACGGTTTCTGCGGTTACGAAAGCCTCACACATGCTACAAAAATCGTAGCGCTTTACGCAGATGACACGGGCGTTGCAGAGCTAATAGAGGGTCAAAGTGGGGTGGTGGTGCTGGCTGAAACACCGTTCTATAGCGAGAGCGGCGGTCAGGTGGGCGATCAGGGTGCCATTTTCTGCGACGCCGCGCTGTTTGAAGTCTCTGATACGCAAAAGATCAAGGCTGACGTGTTCGGTCATCATGGCCTGCTCAGGACCGGCAGGCTCAAGGTCGGCGATGCGGTCACCGCGCACGTCAACGCCACGCTGCGCGCTGCCACCCAGCGCAACCACAGCGTGACGCATCTGATGCACAAGGCGCTGCGCGAAGTGCTGGGCGAGCATGTGCAGCAAAAGGGTTCTTTGGTGACGCCTGAGCGCACGCGCTTTGACTTCGCCCACAACGCGCCGGTCACCGACGAGCAGATTCGCGAGATCGAGAGCCGCGTGAACAGTGAGATTCTTGCCAACGCTGCCACGCAGTCGCGTGTCATGGATATTGCTTCTGCGCAGAAGACCGGTGCCATGATGCTGTTTGGCGAGAAATACGGCGAGTCGGTGCGCGTGATGGATATTGGTTCCAGCCGCGAGCTGTGTGGTGGCACACACGTGCAGCATACAGGCGAGATCGGCCTGTTCAAGGTCGTGGCCGAGAGCGGTGTGGCGTCAGGCGTTCGGCGCATCGAGGCTCTGACCGGGCAGAACGCGCTGGTCTATCTGCAGGGTCTGGAGGAGACCGTGCATCAGATGGCTGCCGCGCTGAAAGCGCCTGTCGCCGAACTCAGTCAACGCGTGAGCCAGACCCTCGATCAAACCCGCACGCTGGAGCGCGAGCTTGCAGCGCTCAAGGGCAAACTCGCCTCGGCCCAGGGTGACGAATTGCTGAGCCGGGCGGTCGAAGTCAAGGGTGTCAAAGTGCTGGCGGTGGCGCTCGAAGGTGCCGATGCGAAGACCTTGCGCGAGACCATAGACAAGCTCAAGGACAAGCTCAAGACCGCGGTGATCGTTCTGGCGGTGGTGGATGGCGCGAAGGTGCAGCTGGCTGCGGGCGTCACCAGCGATTGCTTGGGCAAGATAAGGGCCGGCGACTTGGTCAATTTTGTCGCAACCCAGGTTGGCGGCAAGGGCGGCGGCAAGCCGGATCTGGCGATGGCCGGTGGCACCGAGCCGGGCAAACTGGCCGCGGCGCTGGCCAGCGTGTTGGGCTGGGTTTCGCAGCGGCTCTGAGATTCAATCCGATCGATCGCGACGGCCTGCGACCTAATAATCGAGTCGCTGCTGACTCTTGAAACTTCGGCTCTCGCCACTGACTGGATCAACAAACTCAATGCTCCTGGCCAGCAGTCGCAGCGGGTTCGCATGGTCGACCTGAGCTTCGGGTGTGAGCACTGGATAGAGGCCGTCGCCAACAATCGGGATGCCAAGTGCCGCCATGTGTACGCGCAACTGGTGGCGTTTGCCAGTGCGTGGCTGCAGCGCGTAGCGGGCCAAAGCGCCGCGCACTTCCAGCACGTCGATCTGGGTGATGGCATTGGCCAGACCCTCAACCTCGCGCTGCAACATGAAGTGATGGGCCTCGACGATACGGCTCGCGCGCGTCAACGGCAGCACCAGGTCCGAG
>JAKANU010000018.1 GCA_021812315.1 Pseudomonadota bacterium | reverse complement strand
CAGAACTGACGCTCATCGGAGCATCATAGCGGCCCCAGGAATCTCAGGCCGCCAACAAACGGTAAAAATTGCGCAGCATGCCGGCAGTTGCGCCCCAGATGAAGCGCTGCTTTTCCTGATCCTGGTACGGCATGGAAAACCATTCGCGTTGAACGCCGGCCCATTCGAACACGTGACGCCGATGATGCGCCGGGTTCATCAAGAATTCCAGGGGGACCTCGAACACATCGGCAACTTCGCCGGCGTTGGGCTTCAAAGTAAAGCCCGGTTCGACCAAGGCGATGACGGGCGTGATGATGAAGGCTGATCCAGTCAGGTAGTGCGGCAGTTGCCCCAAGACCTGAACGTACGCCGGGTCGAGCCCGAGTTCTTCTCTGGCTTCGCGCAAGGCAGTCGCCGTCGCGTCAGCGTCGTCGTGGTCCGCCTTGCCGCCCGGAAAGGCTATCTGACCGGAATGATTTGACAGATGCAGCGTGCGCTCTGTCAACATGACGCTTGGCGTCTCCCGCATGACAATAGGCACCAGTACGGCAGCGTGAACCGGGGCGCGGTCGATGAATCTCTTCTCGGCGACGAGTTCCGGCTGCCAAATTGGCATGGCGGCGAAGCGTCTGCGCAAGGCGGCTGGCTGCAGCAATTCACCTGACACAGCAGGAAGATCCGAATCAACCCGGTCGACAGGAATTTCTCTGGGGTCGAAGTGTGGCAGGCTCGACAATGATGCTGGTATGGACTTAGACAAACCGTGATCCTGGCAGGCTCAGTCTATGCAGAGTGGAACAAAAAGGCCGCCTCAAGCATAAGCCAGGGGCGGCCGGGGCGGCAATCCTGTCCGATTTAGCGTGCGGCAGTCTTGGCGGATCCCTTTTTTGCCGGAAGTTTTTCCTTGATACGTGCGGACTTGCCGCTGCGGTCACGCAAGAAGTACAGTTTCGCGCGCCGCACATCACCGCGACGCTTGATCTCAATGCTGGCGATCAGCGGACTGTACGTCTGGAAGGTCCGCTCGACCCCTTCGCCGCTGGAGATCTTGCGTACGATAAAAGAACTGTTCAGGCCGCGATTGCGCTTGGCGATCACGACGCCCTCATACGCCTGCACCCGTTTACGCGCGCCTTCAACAACGTTGACATTGACAATCACCGTGTCGCCAGGGGCAAAGGCCGGAATCTCCTTGCCGAGACGGGCGATCTCCTCTTGCTCAAGAGTTTGAATCAGATTCATGATTTTCCCAAATGATCTTGGTCGCGCTGTGTCGGAATTGACGCCAAAGACCTCGCCGAATTCACCGTGAGGCCGCCGATCAGAGGATCAGTAAACTGTTGATTATAGCCTGAGCTAGTCGCTACCTGGCCGGGCCATGACTCGCGTGGCTAGGACTGCATCATCTGACAGACTCAGTTGCCCAAGCTTTCGGGCCTGCTCAATCAAATCAGGTCGATTTTGGGCGGTTACAGTCAAACTTTGCTCGCGTCGCCAACGCGCGATAGAGGCATGATGGCCGCTCAGCAAGACCTCCGGAACGGCGCGGCCCCGCCAGCACTCCGGACGCGTGTAATGGGGGCAGTCCAGCAGGCCATCGAGGGCTGGGTTGAAGCTGTCCTGCTGATGGCTGCTTTGGTCACCCAGCACGCCGCTTTGCAAACGCGCCACCGCGTCGAGCAGCGCCATCGCGGCGATTTCTCCGCCCGACATGACAAAGTCCCCCAGACTGAGCTGCTCCGTTACGTGTTCGTCGATGAAGCGCTGGTCGACACCCTCGTAACGGCCGCAGACCAGGACGGCCCCCCCACTTTGCGCCCAGCGCTCGACCATGGCGTGCGACAGCGGCTTGCCCGCTGGCGAAAAAAGCAGCACCGGGGCCGCATCAATGCGCTGCGACTGAATGCTGGCCAGGCATTGGGCCAATGGCTCTGCCAACATTACCATGCCCGGGCCACCGCCAAACGGGCGGTCATCGACTCGTTGGTAGGTCCCTGGCGCAAACTCGCGCGGGTTTGCCAGACGTACGTCGACCTGACCCGATTCAAATGCCCGGCGAGTCACACCCACACTCAACATCGGCGCGAACAACTCTGGAAACAGCGTGATGACGTCAAATCGCATGATGCTCGTCGATCATCCAAAGCTGGACTGCCAGTCCACCAGAATACGTCCACCCGACAAATCGACATCGTCGACATAGGCAGCCACGAACGGGATCATGCGCTCGATCGAAGTCTCGTCACGGTGGTCGTCCAGCACCAGCACGGTCTGGGCACCGGTAGAAATCATTTCCCTGACGTTGCCAAGGTTTTCACCTTCACGATTGAGAACAGTCAGGCCGATCAGGTCCACCCAGTAATACTCGTCTTCACCGGTGGTTGGGAAACTCGATCGCGATACAAAAACGCGCGCCCCGCGCAGAGCCTCGGCGACTTGGCGATTGGTCACCTCACGCGCCGAGGCAACCACTGCGTTGGCATGAGTTCTGGCCTCAGAAATCGCCAGTCCCACGGGGTCGGAAAAGCTCCTTTCGCCCGTTGACGGCGGCAACAAGAACCAGTTCCTGGATGAAAGAAGGGCCAGAGGGTCAGCGCTGTATGCGATGACCTTGAACCAGCCCTTGACGCCCCAGGCATCGGCCACGCGCCCGACCTCTACGGCATCGGTCGGTAACCGGACGGGTTCAAGACCCGGCAACATTGCCGCGGATCAGGCCGCCTTCTTGGCCGCTTGACCGATCAGTCGCTGCACCGTCGGCGAGGCCTGCGCACCCACACTTTTCCAGTAGGTCAAGCGGTCCTGGGCAATACGGATGCTCTCTTCGGCGGCGGTTGCAATCGGGTTGTAAAACCCGATGCGCTCGATAAAGCGGCCGTCGCGACGGGTCCGCTTATCAGCCACAACGATATTGAAAAACGGGCGCGCTTTTGCACCGCCACGAGCGAGTCGAATGACGACCATGGTTTATCCTTTGGGAGGCAGATATCATTTCCGCCAATTAATCCAGCACTCAATTCAGCGCTTGAGACACGCAACATGACCACCCGGCCAGCGACACACTGAATAGCCGGTTATTATAGCGTTTCAATTCTTTATGCCTGCGATCCGCCCAAGCGAAACCCAAGACATCCCCGCCATTACAGCGCTCTACGCCCACCATGTGTTGCACGGGACGGGTACCTTCGAGCTCGATCCGCCGCGACTCGAAGAGATTGCCGGGCGTCGGCGAGATGTGCTTGCCAAAGGATTGCCATACCTTGTTGCAGTCGAGGGCCAGCGGTTGCTGGGCTTTGCCTATTGCAACTGGTTCAAGCCGCGCCCGGCCTACCGATACTCGGCGGAGGACTCCATTTACCTGGCCACGGATGCTCAGGGCCGCGGTCTTGGCCGTGCCTTGCTGGCCGAGCTTTCCGAGCAGGCGCGCCGCGCGGGCGTTCGAAAATTGATCGCGGTGATTGGCGACTCGACCAACGCCGGATCCATTGAGTTGCACCGATCCGTCGGGTTCGCGCACGTTGGCATGCTTAAGGCCGTGGGCTGGAAATTCAACCAATGGCGCGACGTTGTCCTCATGGACAGAACCCTTGGCCTGGGCGATACGGCCTGGCCTGAGCACCCCCCGCCATGAAAAGCAAAACCGTGGCTGCGTGGTTGGCATTGGTTGGCGGCCCGCTGGGGCTGCATCGCTTTTACCTGAAGGGCCCGGGCGACTTGCTGGGCTGGTTGTTGCCAGTGCCCACCGCGCTGGGACTGTATGGAATCATGCGGGCGCGAGAACACGGACTTGACGACCTTTGGAGTTGGGTGTTGATTCCCCTGCTCGGCCTGACGTTTGCCGGGTGTGCTCTCAATGCCATCGTCTACGGGTTGCGGACGCCGGAGCAATGGAATAGGCGCTTCAATCCCGGAACCCAGGCGCATGCCGCGTGCGGGCGTACCGGCTGGTTCACGGTGATCGCCATCGCCTTGGCACTCTTGTTCGGCACCACAGCACTCGTGACCAGCACCGTGCTCATGTTCCAGCACTTTTTTGAATACCAGTTGCGATAAGTACCCCACCCATTTGCGTTGAAGCCGTCTGGAAGGCCTAAAGCACAGTTATCTGTTGCCCCGCTTCTTGTAGCTTCAAAAAATCTGCAAACTGACCCAGTAGGCGATGGCACCGACAAACGCGGTGGCTGGAATCGTGAAAATCCAGGCCCAGACGATGCTGCCAGCCACGCCCCACCGAACCGCACTGGCGCGCCGCGTCGCGCCGACGCCGACGATGGCACCGGTAATCGTATGCGTCGTCGACACGGGAATACCAAAAGCCGCCGCGATAAACAGCGTGATGGCGCCGCCCGTCTCGGCACAGAATCCGTGCACCGGCTTGAGCTTGGTGAGCCGTTGTCCCATCGTTTTGACGATTCGCCATCCTCCGAACATGGTACCCAAGGCTATGGCACTGTAACAGCTGACAACGACCCAGGTTGGCGGTGACGTCGCCGTGGCGGCCGTGTAGCCCGTAGCAATCAACAGCATCCAGACGATGCCAATGGTTTTCTGCGCGTCGTTGCCACCGTGCCCGAGACTGTAAGCGCCCGCAGAAACCAGTTGCAGACGACGAAACCATCGGTCTACCCGCCCCGGTATGCTGCGGCGAAGCAGGCGCGAGACGATGATCAGCATGACTGATCCGAGAAGAAATCCCATCAGGGGTGACAAGAATATGAAAACCACGGTCTTCATGATGCTGGAAACGACCAATGCGGAGGCGCCGGCCTTGGAGATCACAGCCCCGGCAATACCACCAATCAACGCATGAGACGAACTGCTGGGGATGCCGTAGTACCAGGTAATCAGATTCCAGCTCATCGCACCAACCAGGGCACCAAATACAACGTTGACGTCCACCACACCGGGCTGGGCCAGACCTTTACCAATCGTCGCCGCAACGCTCAGGTGAAATACGAAGATGGCGATGAAATTGAATACGGCAGCAAAGAGCACCGCCTGCGCCGGTTTGAGGACCCCCGTCGATACAACGGTTGCGATGGAATTCGCCGCATCATGGAATCCGTTCATGAAATCGAACGCCAGCGCAAGCGCCACCAGCAGCAGAACTACCCAGAACGCTACCTGAACCGATGCCATGGCAATGCGCAATCAGGAGTTCTCGAGGACGATGCCCTCGATGACGTTGGCGACATCCTCACACTTGTCCGAGATGGTTTCCAGCAACTCATAAATCGCCTTGAGCCTGACAACCTCACGCACATCGGGCTCTTCCCGAAACAATTTGCTCATGGCGCTGCGCAAGACACGGTCCGCGTCCGACTCGAGTTGATCAATTTCTTCACAGGTCTTCAAAGCCGCCGTCGCGGTCGCCGGATCGGCAATCTTGGCCAGCGTATTGACAGCATCGCGAACGCGCTCGCAGCACTTCACGCTCAAGTCCGTCAGTCGCATGATGTCTTCGGTCATGTGGTGGACATCGTAGAGCGCCATCGACTCAGCCGAATCCTGAATCAGATCAGCGATATCGTCCATCGTGTTGATCAGCGTATGGATCTGTTCGCGGTCGATGGGCGTGATGAACGTGACGTGAATCGCCTTGTTGACGTCATGCGTGATTCGATCAGCCGCCCGCTCGGCGTTGTCCACATCCTCATAGAATTTCTGCCGCAGGTGCAGATCGCTGTAGTTCGCAACCAGTTTGGAGAAGGCCCGAGCCGCTTCGACGATGCGATCGGCGTGCTGGTTGAACATTTCAAAGAAATTGCCCTCGCGCGGCAACAACTTGCCAAGAAACATGGCGAACTCCTGTGAACGATCGATCAAGAAATTGACGCGATCAAAACTGCGCGAAGTTTAACCGCGCATCCGGCCCGGAAGTCGGATCACCATCAAGCAGCGCGAAAAATAAAGTAGACCGCCCCGACCATGCAACAGGCCGCCCACAAATAGTCCGCTTTGAACGGTTCCTTGAGGTAAATCATGGCAAACGGAACAAAGACCGTCAGGGTAATTACTTCCTGCACGATCTTGAGTTGACCGACGCTGAACCCGGCCTGCTGGAAGCCGATCCGGTTCGCTGGCACCTGCAGGACGTACTCAAAGAAGGCAACACCCCAGCTCACCAGCGCGGCGACGTACCATGGCGCGGTGGCCAAATTCTTCAAATGGCCATACCACGCAAAAGTCATGAACACGTTGCCTCCAAGCAGCAACAAAACGGTTTGCAAAGACAGCGGCATGGCGCGCAGCGTTTGCATGGTCCCTCATTCCAACCGGTCCGGTGCTAAGCAACCGTGGCGGCGGCGGCGGTGTAGTCGCGAACCTTGTCAAAGTTGAGGTACTGATAAATCTCGGCGCTGGCAGAGGTCAGCACCCCCATGTCGGACAAATACTCGGCTCTTGTCGGAATTCTCCCCAACTTCGAGCAGATCGCTGCCAGCTCGGCGCTACCGAGGTAGACGTTGCTGTTCTTGCCCAGGCGATTGGGGAAATTGCGGGTCGAGGTCGAAAAAACGGTCGCGCCTTCCTTGACCTGTGCCTGATTGCCCATACACAGGCTGCAGCCAGGCATTTCCATGCGCGCACCCGCCGAGCCCAGGACCCCGTAGTGTCCCTCTTCGCTCAACTGCTTTGCGTCCATCTTGGTCGGCGGTGCCATCCACAGCTTGACCGGAATGTCACGCTTGCCCTCCAACAGCTTGCTGGCGGCGCGGAAGTGGCCAATATTCGTCATGCACGAACCAATGAAAACCTCATCAATTTTGGCACCCGCCACGTCCGAGAGGGTCTTGACATCGTCGGGATCGTTCGGGCACGCCACAATGGGTTCAACAATATCGGCCAGGTCGATCTCGATGACCGCCGCAAAGTCGGCATCTGGGTCCCTCTGCAGCAATTGCGGATCCGCCAGCCAGGCCTGCATCGCCTCGATTCGGCGCCGGATGGTGCGTTCGTCGGCATACCCTTGAGCGATCATCCACTTCAACATCGTGATGTTGCTGTTGATGTACTCGATGATGGGTTCCTTGTTCAGATGCACAGTACATCCGCCTGCGCTGCGTTCGGCTGAGGCATCACTGAGCTCAAAGGCCTGCTCGACCTTCAGATCAGGTAGGCCTTCGATCTCCAGGATGCGGCCCGAAAAGATGTTCTTCTTGCCCTGCTTGGCCACCGTCAGCAGACCGGACTTGATGGCATAGAAGGGTATCGCATTGACCAAGTCTCGCAGCGTCACGCCAGGCTGCATATGCCCCTTGAAGCGCACCAACACGCTTTCGGGCATGTCCAGCGGCATCACGCCAGTCGCGGCACCGAACGCAACCAAACCCGAACCGGCCGGAAAACTGATGCCGATCGGGAAGCGCGTATGGCTGTCGCCGCCGGTGCCCACCGTATCCGGTAGCAGCATGCGATTGAGCCAACTGTGAATGATGCCGTCTCCTGGACGCAAACTAATCCCCCCGCGCGTACTGATAAATTCAGGCAGTTCATGGTGCATCTTCACGTCGACCAGCTTCGGGTAAGCGGCGGTATGACAGAAAGACTGCATCACCAGGTCAGCGCTGAAGCCCAGGCAGGCCAGATCCTTGAGTTCGTCGCGAGTCATCGGTCCGGTGGTGTCCTGCGAGCCCACGCTCGTCATGCGTGGCTCGCAGTACGTCCCGGGGCGTACCCCCGGTTGCTTGCCCGCAACGACCGGGAGACCACAGGCACGACCGACGATTTTTTGTGCCAGCGTGAAGCCCTTTTTAGTATCGACCGGGCTTTGCGGCAGACGAAACAGTGTGCTCACCGGCAACCCAAGCGCGGCGCGCGCTTTGGCGGTCAAGCCGCGACCAATGATCAGCGGAATCCGACCTCCGGCACGGACCTCGTCAAACAACACTGCACTCTTGACCTTGAACTCGGCAATGACCTTTCCTTCCTTGAGGGCCAGTCCGTCAAACGGACGCAACTCCACGACATCGCCCATGTTCATCTGGCTGACATCGAGTTCGATGGGCAATGCACCCGAGTCTTCCATCGTGTTGTAGAAGATTGGCGCAATCTTTCCCCCCAGGCATACGCCACCGAAGCGCTTGTTCGGTACGTAGGGAATATCCTCGCCGGTAAACCAGAGCACCGAGTTGGTCGCCGATTTGCGCGATGAACCGGTGCCGACCACGTCCCCGACGTAAGCGACCAGATTGCCCCGGGCCTTGAGGTCCTCGATGAATTTGACCGGCCCGCGCTTGCCGTCGACTTCAGGCGTGATGCCCGGACGGGCGTTCTTGTGCATCGCCAGCGCGTGCAATGGTATGTCGGGTCGGCTGAACGCATCGGGTGCCGGCGACAGATCGTCAGTGTTGACCTCTCCGGCGACCTTGAACACGGTGAGTTTGATCGAACTCGGCACCTCTGGGCGCGAAGTAAACCACTCGGCATCAGCCCAGCTTTGCAGCACCTCCCTGGCGTGACGATTGCCCTGATCAGCCTTTTCCTTGACGTCATGAAACTGGTCAAACATCAGCAACGTCTTCTTCAGTCCATCGGCCGCGACCGGAGCCAGTGTCGCGTCGTCAAGCAAGTCCACCAAGGCGCCAATGTTGTAGCCACCAAGCATGGTTCCGAGCAGGCGGGTGGCCTCCCTGGGGGAGATCAGCGCGCATTTCTCGCTGCCATGCGCCAACGCCGCCAAGTAACTTGCCTTCACCTTGGCGGCGTCATCGACGCCGGCGGGAACGCGATGCGTAATCAACTCCAGCAGCGTGGCTTCTTCGCCCTTGGGGGGGCTCTTCAGCAATTCAATCAAGTCGGCGGTCTGTCCCGCCGACAAGGGCAAAGGCGGGATACCAAGGGCGGCGCGCTCGGCGACATGAACGCGATAGTTCTGCAACATGCTTACTCCTGATCAATCAAATCAAACACCTAGCCGACCAAGCAACCGTGCCGGCTCCTTCCACTATTTGGTGACCGCGTCCGACGCGGCCTCAAGAATGCTCGGCGCCGGATTCCTTTTCAACGCTTCCGCCACGACCGCCTGCTCTGGACTGACACATTCGTCGGCCAAGCGCTGACCAAGTTTCTGACTCATCAGCATCGACTTGTTCCCCAACTGTAGCCACAAGGCTCCAGCCCGCGCGTCTTCCAGCCGAATGGCACCGGTGCGACTGGTAACCGGGCGCATGTTAAACGTGTCTTTGCGGATACGCACAATGAAGAATCCTGGCTGACTGTCGTGGCGAGCGACAGCCACCGAAGCACCGAGTTCACAAGGAAAAAGACCAACGTAGACACGCCCGGCAACTTCCATGGCTTCTGGCGTCAATTCGACGCCTGCGACTTCGTCGACTGCCGGCGCAACCGCACTTGCCTTCGCTGCCAATCGCTTCCCGGCTGCCGACGACTTCACTTGACCCGGCCGGGCTGCGGCCTTGGTCGCCAGAGCCGCTTGCCCGAACGCCAGTGCAGGCATCACGCAGACCCAAGCGATGGCCCAAATCTTCCCGAGTTTCATGTTGCAGCCAGGCTGGGGCACCCGTCCATGCGCACCTGCCGGTCACGCTTGCGGTCCGCGCCAGAACGCGCGTTACAGAAGATGCGCCACGCCCGCTTGTTCGTCCTGCAGTTCCTTGAGGGTCTTGTTGATGCATTCCTGACTGAAGGCATCAATGGCCAAGCCCTCAACGAGCTTGTACTCGCCACCCGAGCAGGTTACGGCAAAGCCAAACATCGTGTCCTTGGGAATGCCGTACTGACCGTCTGAGGCAATGCCCATGGTGACCCATTTGCCATTGGTTCCAAGCACCCAGTCTCGCATGTGGTCAATCGCCGCGTTGGCGGCCGATGCAGCTGACGACACGCCACGCGCCGCGATGATCGCCGCGCCGCGCTTGCCCACCGTCGGCAGGAACGTGTTGACGTTCCATGCCTGATCATTGATCATGTCCTTGACCCCTGCGCCGCCAATGGTCGCGAAACGATAATCTGCGTACATGGTCGGGGAATGGTTCCCCCACACCGCCATCTTTTCGATATCTGCCACCGCCTTGCCGGTCTTCGCAGCAATCTGGCTCAACGCCCTGTTATGGTCCAGTCGTAGCATTGCGGTGAAGTTCTTGCGCGGCAGATCGGGGGCACTTTTCATTGCGATCCATGCATTGGTATTGGCTGGATTGCCGACCACCAGTACCTTGACATTTCGACTGGCCACAGCGTTCAGGGCCTTACCCTGCTCGGTAAAGATTTGCGCATTCGCCGCGAGCAAATCAGCACGCTCCATTCCTGGGCCACGCGGTCTTGCGCCAATCAGCAGCGCGTAGTCCGTATCCTTGAATGCCGTCATCGGATCGCTGTGCGCCTCCATGCCCGCGAGCAGGGGGAAGGCGCAGTCCTGCAATTCCATCATCACGCCCTGTAGCGCCTGTTGAGCCTTCTCCACAGGCACCTCCAACAACTGCAGAATCACGGGCTGGTCTTTACCCAGCATTTCACCGGCCGCAATACGGAACAGAATGGCGTAACCGATTTGACCAGCGGCACCGGTAACGGCAACGCGAACGGGCTTCTTACTCATGATGAAAACTCCAGAAGGTTGAAAAGAACCGGTACCGTGACGCGCAGACCAACCGGCCGCTCGTCACAGGGTTTGCCCTAGTTTAACGTGGAAAGAAAAGGGCCGGTCAATTTGTCTTATGTCTTATATAAGATATCATGGCCATTATGTCCTTCCCCCGACATACTCACGCGGATTGAACATCACGTCAGCCATGTCCACCACCACGATTCCGCGGGCAGGCGACAGCGCCGCCGACAGCGCCCAAGGCCCTATCTTGACCGCCGCCATGACACCGTCTTTCAGCCCTCTATACCAGCAGATCAAGGGACTGATCCTGAACGGACTGCGACTGGGTGAATGGAAGCCGGGCGAGTTGATTCCAAGCGAAACGGACCTGGCCAGGCGCTTTCACGTGAGTCAAGGCACCGTGCGCAAGGCCATTGACGAATTGGCGGCCGACAATCTGGTCGTGCGACGCCAGGGCCGGGGGACGTTTGTCGCCACCCATGCGGAACAACAGATGCAGTTCCGCTTCCTGCGCTTGGTTCCCGACCATGGGAGCCCGGGCAGCGAAGGCCCGGCTCGGCGCGAGATCATTGAGTGTCGACGCACGCGTGCCAGCGCCGAGGTAGCTCGGGCGCTGGCACTGCGCAGCGGCGATGCCGTGTGGCAGGTGCGTCGTGTCCTGAGTTTTGCGGGAACGCCCACCATTCTTGAAGATATCTGGCTGCCCGCAGCCCCCTTCAAAGGCCTGACGGCCGAGAGACTAGCCAACTATCAAGGTCCCATGTACGCCCTCTTTGAAACCGAATTCAACGTCCGGATGGTCCGAGCAGAAGAGAAGATCCGCGCCGAATCGGCGGTTGACGGACGCGATGTGCTGCTAAATACCAAGCATGGAGCGCCCCTTCTTAGCGTGGAGCGGATCGCCTATACCTACAAGGACCAGGCCATGGAATTGCGCCGCGGTTATTACCGGACAGACACGCACCACTATCGCAATAATCTGAGTTGAACGTCAGCACATGCCTGGGTTTTGGAATATTTGCGGTTGATACCCGGTTTGATCAATATTCGGATGGCCCCCTTGTGGTAAAAACCCACGGACCGCTGAACGGGACAAGTCCCCAACGGGATGATCAACGTGTCAATGTTGTATGTCGAACCCTCCCTTGAAAGGCCATAGAAATGAAATTAGCTGACAACAAAGCCACCCTGTCGTTTAGTAACGGCAGCCCCAGTATTGAGTTGCCTGTCTATCAGGGGACTGTTGGCCCCGACGTCGTTGACATCCGAAAACTCTACGGACAGACCGGCATGTTCACGTACGATCCGGGCTTTCTGTCGACGGCTTCGTGCCAGTCAGCGATCACTTACATTGACGGCGACAAGGGCGAGCTGCAGTACCGTGGTTACCCGATTGAGCAGTTGGCGACCAACTGCGACTTCCTGGAAACCTGCCATTTGCTGTTGTATGGAAATCTGCCTGATGCAGCCGCCAAGGCGCAATTCAGCAAGCGCGTGACGCAGCATACGATGGTCAACGAGCAAATGCAGTTTTTCATGCGCGGCTTCCGCCGCGACGCGCATCCGATGGCGATCCTGACTGGATTGGTTGGCGCACTCTCGGCGTTCTACCACGACAGCACCGACATCAATAACCCTGAGCATCGTGATGTGGCGGCGATCCGCCTGATCGCCAAGATGCCCACCCTGGTGGCGATGGCATACCGCTACAGCTTGGGACTGCCCTACATGTACCCGCGGAACAGTCTGAGTTACGCCGGCAACTTCATGCACATGATGTTCGCCTCGCCTTGCGAAGACTACGTGGTCAACCCGGTCATCGAACGTGCCCTGGACCGAATCTTTGTGCTGCACGCAGACCATGAACAGAATGCCTCCACGTCGACGGTTCGTTTGTGCGGCAGCTCGGGAACAAACCCGTTTGCCGCCATCGCCGCGGGCGTGGCCTGTTTGTGGGGACCGGCTCACGGGGGGGCCAACGAGGCGTGCCTGAACATGCTTGACGAAATCCAGAGGACCGGTGGCGTCGCCAAGGTCGGCCAATTCATGGAGCAGGTCAAGGACAAAAACTCCACAGTGAAGCTGATGGGTTTTGGCCATCGGGTTTACAAGAATTACGACCCGCGTGCCAAGCTCATGCAAGAGACCTGCAAAGAGGTACTGGCCGCCCTTGGGTTGGAAAACGACCCCCTGTTCAAACTGGCGATGGCACTGGAGAAGATCGCGCTCGAAGACGACTATTTCGTGCAACGCAAGCTGTATCCGAACGTGGATTTTTATTCTGGCATCGTGCAGCGCGCCATCGGCGTTCCAGTCAACATGTTCACGGGTGTGTTCGCGCTCGCGCGCACGGTCGGATGGATCGCCCAACTCAACGAAATGATCGGCGACCCGGAATACAAGATCGGCCGCCCGCGGCAGTTGTTCACCGGGGCGGCGCGCCGTGACGTGCTGCCCATCGCCAAACGCTGAGCCCCGCGCTTGATTTGTACGGCCCGCCGGGCGGCAAGCCCTGCGGGCCTTTTTTGTTGACCGCATGCAAGCTTGCCGTGCCGCTTAAAATCGATCATCGCCACAAATAAATCACATGGGCCGCACTCTTTACGACAAGCTCTGGGACGAACACGTCATCCATATTGAGGATGACGGTACTGCGATCCTCTACATCGACCGCCACCTCGTGCATGAAGTCACGAGTCCGCAGGCATTTGAAGGCCTGCGTCAGGCCGGGCGCAAGGTCTGGCGCGTCAGTTCCATCATCGCCACGGCCGACCACAATACTCCGACCACCGGGTGGGAACGAGGCTACGAGGGCATCGCCGACCCGACAAGCAAGGAACAGGTGCTCGCTCTGGATCGGAACATCGGCGAATTCGGCGCTGCGGCCTATTTTCCGTTTCTATCCAGACGACAGGGCATTGTTCATGTGATCGGGCCGGAATGCGGCGCCATCCTGCCAGGCATGACAGTTGTTTGCGGTGACTCGCACACATCGACGCATGGAGCGTTTGGAGCCCTCGCCCATGGCATCGGCACCAGTGAAGTCGAACACGTGATGGCCACGCAGACCTTACTTGCAAAAAAGGCCCAAAACATGCTCGTTCGAGTGGAAGGGAAGCTTCCCCTGGGCTGCAGCGGCAAGGACATCGCGCTGGCAATCATCGGCAAGATTGGTACGGCTGGTGGCACCGGCTACACGATCGAATTCGGCGGCTCGGCGGTGCGCGCCCTGAGCATGGAAGGCCGCATGACGGTTTGCAATATGGCCATCGAGGCCGGCGCGCGTGCCGGTCTGGTCGCGGTCGACGACCAGACCATCGATTACATCAAGGGCCGCGCGTTGGCCCCCGGTAGCGGCGCAGCCACCCAAGAAGCCGCGGCACACATATGGGAACAGGCCGTCCGCTACTGGAGAGGCTTGAATTCCGACACCGACGCCCGCTTTGACAAGATCGTCGAACTCGACGCCGCCCAGATCGTCCCACAAGTGACCTGGGGCACATCGCCTGAGATGGTTCTAGGCATTGACGCCCGGGTGCCGGACCCGGAGCGGGAACGAGACCCCGGCCGACGCAATGCGATGGAGGCAGCCCTGGTCTATATGGGCCTGGATCCTGGCAAACCGCTGGCCGATGTTTACCTCGACAAGGTTTTCATTGGCTCTTGCACGAACAGCCGCATCGAAGATATGCGCCAGGCCGCAGCAGTCGTCAGGCAATTGGGGAAAAAGATTGCGCCCAACATCAGGCTGGCCATCGTCGTGCCCGGTTCGGGTCCGGTCAAGTTGCAGGCCGAGCGCGAAGGCTTGCACGAGATATTCAAGGCTGCCGGCTTTGAGTGGCGCGAGCCGGGATGTTCGATGTGCCTGGCAATGAATGCTGACCGCCTTGAACCAGGCGAGCGCTGCGCCTCGACGAGCAACCGCAATTTTGAAGGACGCCAGGGTGCAGGCAGTCGCACGCACCTGGTCAGCCCGGCGATGGCGGCGGCGGCGGCAATCCATGGACACTTCGTCGATGTTCGCCAATTTATCTGAAGGATCTGGCCATGAGAATCATTACTTTACTCGTTGCTTGCGCGTTGGCGGTAGCGATCACGGCTTGCAATACGGTGCGCGGTGTCGGCCAGGACGTGCAAAAAGCTGGAACGGCGATCGAGAAGGCCGTCAAGTAAGCGCTGTATGCAAAAATTTGTCCTTCACCGCGGACTGGTGGCCCCGATGGATCGGGAAAACGTCGATACAGACGCCATCATTCCCAAGCAATTTCTCAAGTCGATCCGCAAGACCGGCTTTGGCCCGAATCTGTTTGATCAATGGCGTTTTCTCGACACGGGCTTTCCGGGCCAGGACCCGGCGACCCGCCGCCCGAACCCAGACTTTGTGCTCAATCAGTCGCGGTATGCGGGGGCGTCCATTCTCCTTGCCCGCAAGAATTTTGGTTGCGGTTCCTCGCGCGAACACGCGCCCTGGGCCATCGACCAATTCGGATTCCGGGCCATCATCGCGCCGAGCTTCGCAGACATTTTTTATAACAACTGCTTCAAGAACGGCCTGTTGCCGATTGTGCTGCCAGAGACTACGGTAGCGCGGCTGTTCGACGAAGTTTACGCATTCGCGGGCTACCAGTTGAGCATCGACCTGGTGAATCAGACGATCACCGACACCCAGGATCAAAGCCTTGGTTTCGAAATTCCGGCCTTTCGCAAGTACTGTCTGATCAATGGCCTTGACGACATTGGTTTGACCTTGCGCCATGCCGACAGGATCCGGGCCTTTGAATCCCATCGACTGACTGAAAAGCCGTGGCTAGCCCACACGCTCCCATCTTGATCTGCCATACATTTTGATTGTTGAAAGATATTTGACAGCCGGGCACAACGGCACACGGTGTCCACAAAACCTAGAAACGTGACGGAACTGACATGAAGATAGCGGTCTTGCCTGGCGATGGCATCGGCACTGAAATCGTGACTCAGGCGGTGCGGGTCCTGAACGCGCTCGACCTGGCTTTCGAAATGGAGCATGCCCCGGTAGGGGGTGCCGCGTACGACCTACACGGCCATCCACTGCCAACGTCGACGTTGCGGCTTGCGCAAGCGGCGGATGCCACCCTGTTTGGCGCGGTCGGTGACTGGAAGTACGACACGCTCGAGCGCGCGCTGCGTCCGGAGCAGGCCATTTTGGGACTGCGCAAGGAACTGGCCTTGTTTGCAAATTTCCGCCCCGCCATCTGCTACGAAGCACTGATTGGCGCGTCCAGCCTTAAGCCCGAGCTGGTAGCAGGCCTCGATATCCTGATCATTCGAGAGCTGACCGGCGACATCTACTTCGGTCAGCCACGCGGTCGTCGCATCGCTGGTGACGGTCACTTCCCCGGTTCGCAAGAAGCGTTCGACACCATGCGCTACAGTCGTCCCGAAATCGAGCGCATCGCGCACGTCGCATTCCAGGCGGCGCGCAAACGCAACCAGCGCGTCACCAGCGTAGACAAGGCCAACGTGCTGGAAACATTCCAGTTTTGGCGCGACGTCGTATCGGATGTCGCCACACACTACCCGGACGTCGAACTCGAGCATATGTACGTGGACAACGCCGCCATGCAACTCGTGCGTGCACCGCGCAAGTTCGACGTGGTGGTCACGGGCAACCTGTTTGGCGACATCCTGAGCGACGAGGCCGCCATGCTGACTGGCTCCATCGGTATGCTTCCATCAGCATCCCTCAACGCGAGCAATCAGGGCCTGTATGAACCATGTCACGGCAGCGCACCAGACATTGCCGGGAAGAATATTGCCAATCCACTGGCCACCATTTTGAGTGCCGCGATGATGCTGCGCTTCAGCCTGGGCCAGGCGGAAGCTGCCGAGCGCGTCGAGGCCGCCGTGAAATCCGTACTCAAACAGGGATTGCGCACGACGGACATCTTCAGCGAAGGGAATACGCTGGTCAGCACATCCGAGATGGGCACCGCCGTTGTAAAAGCCCTGTCGCAGACCACTTCGAATTAATTGACTTCTCTTAAAGGCAACATGATGAAAACAGGTAACTTGGTTGGATTGGTGGGTTGGCGCGGCATGGTCGGCTCGGTGTTGATGGATCGCATGCAGGCCGAGGGCGACTTCGATCTGATCGAACCAGTATTTTTCTCAACGTCCAACATCGGAGGTCAGGCCCCGGTTCAGGCGCATAACGAAACAACGTTGCAAGACGCATTCAACATTGACGCACTGAAGCGCTGCGACATCATCATCTCGGCGCAGGGCGGTGACTATACGTCCGAAGTGTTTCCGAAGCTGCGCGCGCAGGGTTGGAAAGGTCAGTGGATCGACGCCGCCTCGACGCTACGGATGAAAGACGACGCTGTCATCATTCTGGACCCCGTCAACTTACCAGTGATCAAGAGCGCACTCGCCAAAGGCGTCAACAACTGGATTGGCGGCAACTGCACGGTAAGCTGCATGTTGATGGGGGTCGGCGCGCTCTACAAGGCTGGTTTGGTCGAATGGATGAGCACACAGACCTACCAGGCCGCCAGCGGGGGTGGCGCGCAGCACATGCGAGAACTGCTCACTCAGTACGGCACACTCAACGCCCGCGTGCGCGACCTGCTTGATGATCCGAAAAGCGCGATTCTGGAGATCGACCGTCAGGTCATCGCCAGGCAACGCTCCATGAGCGCCGAGGAAACCACCAACTTCGGTGTGCCTTTGGGGGGGTCGCTGATACCGTGGATCGACAAGGACTTGGGCAATGGCGTTTCCAGGGAAGAATGGAAGGGCATGGCCGAGACCAACAAGATCCTCGGTCAGGGTGATGGTTTTGGCTCGCCTGCGGTGCCGGTCGATGGTTTTTGCGTTCGGGTCGGCGCCATGCGCTGTCACAGCCAGGCACTGACCTTCAAGCTAAGAAAGGACGTGCCGGTGGCCGACATTGAAGCGATGATCGCGGCGGACAATGCCTGGGTCAAGGTGGTACCGAACACGCGTGAGGCAACGCTGCGCGATCTGACACCGGTAGCGGTAACAGGCACGATGACCATTCCGGTCGGACGAATCCGCAAGATGGCAATGGGTCCAACCTATCTGGGGGCATTCACTATTGGGGACCAACTTCTGTGGGGCGCGGCGGAACCGCTGCGGCGCATGCTGCGAATCTTGTTGGCTCGCTGACTCGGGTCGCGCGACGCTGAGGGCGGCCAACCCGTGTTACGAGGTCTTACAGGTCGTTGCCCGTTGACAACATAGAATTGACCGGCAACCACTGGCAATCAAAGGATGCGACCTAAAAACCGCCTTAGCTTGTCATGCTAAGACATTGATGTTATGGTGCTTTTCAGGTTTTTTGAATCGAGGCGTGGGTTCGCATGAAGAATCATATTTTCCAGCCGTCCAAACACCGGAGTCCGCAAATTGTTTGCTAAATCTAATCGCTGGCAAAGACTCTGCGTGGTCGTGGCAGGGTTGGCGCTTTGGGGATCGAATTGCGCCGCCTTGTCGCTCGGACGCGTCACGGTTCAGTCGGCGCTGGGCGAGCCGCTGCGCGCTGAGGTTGAGATCCCGGATATTAATGCCGAAGAATCTGCGTCGTTAAAAGTGGCCCTGGCCCTGCCTGAGGCGTTTAGGGCCGCCGCCATGGACTACAGCCCGGCCCTGGCGAGTCTTCAGTTGACGATCCAAAAGAGTTCTGACGGCCGAACCTTCATCCGCCTGAGCAGCGATCGTGTGGTCAACGACCCGTTTGTTGACCTGATTTTGCAAGCAACATGGGCTAGCGGCCGTGTGGTGCGCGACTACACCCTGTTGTTTGACCCGCCCCACCTGCGCCAAGCCGCTCAGGCCGGAGCGGGCACGACGCCGGTGACGACCCAGGCCGCCGCAGCCCGGGCAACGGCGCCGTTGACACCACCAGTCGCGCGCGCGCCAATGCGCTCCCAGGTTCCGGTAGAACCCCCCAAGAAGATCAGCAAGACCCCAAGCGCCGCCAGTCCGCCTTCGGCGACGACTCCGGTCAAGGATCTAGCCCGGATCAGCGTTAAGGCGGGTGACACCGCAAGCAAAATAGTGTTGGCGAACAAGCCCGCTCGGGTTTCCCTGGACCAGATGCTGGTGGCACTGTTACGGGCCAACCCTACAGCGTTCATTGACGACAACATCAATCGCATCAAGGCCGGTGCGCTGGTCAATATGCCGACCGCAGAGCAGGCGTTGGCCACGCCCGCGGCGGAGGCCAGCCAGCTCATCATTGCGCAAAGCAAGGATTTCAATGACTTCCGCAGAAAGTTCGCACAGAGCGCGCCCAGAACACCCGTCTCCGTCGCTGACCGTCAGGTTAGCGGCACGGTACAGGCCAAGGTGGAAGACAGGAAGCCGGTGACCACGGCGCCAGACCGTTTGACCTTGTCAAAGGGCGCTCTCAAAGCGCAGCAAGCCGAAGACCAGTTGGCCAAGCAACGCAGTGCCAAGGAAGCGGCCAACCGGGCTGCAGAACTGGCCAAGAACATCAGCGACCTCCGTCAGCTCGGCGCGGCCTCGGGGGCCGTGCCACCCGCACCGGCGGCCTCCACCCCCGTCGCCCTGGCAGCGCCGCCGGGAATGCCTGTTGCCGGCATAGCGACGACGACGCCCGCTTCTGCAGCGCAGGCGCCGGCACCGGTGCAAGCCGCCTCAGCGCCACCACAGGCCACGGCCAACGAAACCTCGGCACCTAGGGCAGGCGCCGCATCAG
>JAKANU010000017.1 GCA_021812315.1 Pseudomonadota bacterium | reverse complement strand
GGTTTCGCATCCTGTGCAACAACGGTGACGAGGGGCGCCAGGAAGTGCAGCATCTGCACATTCACGTCATGGGTGGGCCGCGTCCCTGGCTCAGGGGCTGAGGGGCAAACGCATTGCGCACTAAAATTGGTGCCACTGCCTAGGAGAGACGCATGGGACTTTCGACAACACATCTGATTATTTTCCTGATCATCATCGTGGTGATCTTTGGCACCAAGAAGTTGCGCAACATTGGCACGGACCTTGGCAGCGCGGTCAAGGGCTTCAAGGACGGCATGCGCGATGGTGCCGACAAGCCGGCCGAGCCACCCGCGCCAGCAGCACCCGTGCAGCAAGTCGGCGCCACGCCGTCGGCGGTCAAGGAAACCATCGACGTCGAGACCAAGACCAAGGCCTGATGGCGGCGCGACGTGATTGATATCGGGGTCACCAAGCTGGCCATCATCGGCGCGATTGCACTGCTTGTCATTGGCCCCGAGAAATTGCCCGGTGTCGCGCGCACCGCCGGTGCCCTGCTCGGGCGCGCCCGGCGCTACGTGGCCGACGTGAAGTCCGAAGTGAACCGCTCGATGGAGCTCGACGAACTCAAGAAGATGAGAGACACCGTGGAGAACGCCGCGCGCGACGTCGAGCAGTCGATCCAGACCAGCGCCGCCGATTTCGAAAAGAACTGGACCGAGGCGACCACGCTGGCGGCGCAGCCGCAGGCGCCCGATCTGCCAGCAAGCCTGCCCGCGTATCGTCATCCGGGCAAGAAATGGCGCCTCAAGCAGGGTGCCACGCCGCGCTGGTACAAGGCGCGCAGCGGCGTGCGCATGCACGCCTTGTCGGGTGCCGCACGGGTGGCGCGCTTTCGGCCGACTCGGCTCGGCTCATGAGCGACCACAGACCTGAGGAAGACGAACTCGCGGGCACCGAGCAGCCCTTTGTTCAGCACTTGTTTGAACTGCGGGATCGGCTGCTGCGCTCGATCTACGGCATCGTTGCCGTACTCACCGGTCTGCTGATCTACCCGGGCCCTTCCAAACTCTACGACTTGCTGGCCATGCCGCTGGTCAAGGCACTGCCCGAGGGCTCGCGCATGATCGCGGTGGGCGTGGTCTCGCCATTTCTGGTGCCGATCAAGGTCTCGGTACTGGCGGCGGTGGCGCTGTCGCTGCCATGGATCCTGTACCAGGTCTGGGCCTTCGTCGCGCCGGGTCTGTACAAGCACGAAAGGCGGCTGGTGCTGCCGCTGGTGATGGCCAGCACCATCCTGTTCTATCTGGGCACGGCGTTTTGCTACTTCTTCGTGTTTGGACAGGCGTTTCCGGCGATCCAGAAGATGGCGCCGCTGTCGGTGGCGGTGAGCCCGGATATCGAAGCCTACCTGGACTTTGTCATCACCATGTTCATCGCCTTTGGCGTTGCCTTCGAGGTGCCGGTGGCGGTCGTCATTCTGGCGCGCATGGGTGTGGTGACGATCGCGCAACTGAAGACGTTTCGGACCTACTTCATCGTTGGCGCGGCTGCCGTGGCCGGGTTGGTCACGCCGCCCGATCCGGTCTCCATGATCGCCCTGCTGATCCCGATGATCCTGCTCTACGAGTTCGGCATTCTGGCGGCCAAACTGTTCATCAAGCACACCGCTGCGCCGGACGATGAAAACGAAGCAGTAAGCCCGTAACGCCCGTCTGACAAGCGCGGGCAGCTATGGAGTTGATAGCGTACGGGGCAGCGCGGTGATCACGCCACAGCCTTCACCTTGAGCCGCCACCCATGCAGCAGCGGCTCGGTGTAGCCGCTGGGCTGCTCCAGTCCCTTGAACACCAGATCGCAGGCCGCCTGATACGCCATTGACGTCCCAAAGTTGCCTGCCATATTCTTGTACAGCGGGTCGCCGGCGTTTTGCTGGTCCACCACCGCGGCCATGCGCTCGAAGGTTTCCTTCACCTGGGCTTCGGTGACGATGCCGTGATGCAGCCAGTTGGCGATGTGCTGGCTGGAGATGCGCAGCGTGGCGCGGTCTTCCATCAGCGCCACGTTATGAATGTCGGGCACCTTGGAGCAACCCACGCCCTGATCGACCCAGCGCACCACGTAGCCCAGGATGCCCTGTGCGTTGTTGTCAAGCTCCTGCTGGCGCTCGGCCGCGCTCCAGTTGGGCGCTGCGGCCACGGGCACATGCAGCAAGCCGTCCAACAGGGCGTCGTGCTCGGCTTTCTGGTCGCGCCGCGCGTGGACTTTTTCCATTTCTTTCTGCACATCGCTGACCAGCACCTGGTGGTAGTGCAGGGCGTGCAAGGTGGCACCGGTGGGGCTGGGTACCCAGGCGGTGTTGGCGCCGGCCAGCGGGTGGGCGATCTTCTGCCCGAGCATGGCCTTCATCAGGTCCGGCATGGCCCACATGCCCTTGCCGATTTGTGCCTTGCCGCGCAGGCCACAGGCCAGACCAACGAGCACGTTGTTGTGTTCGTAGGCGTGGATCCAGGCGCTGGATTTCATGTCACCCTTGCGGATCATCGGGCCCGCATGCATTGCGCTGTGCATCTCGTCGCCGGTGCGGTCCAGGAAGCCGGTGTTGATGAAAGCGACGCGGCTGCTGGCCGCGGCAATGCAGGCTTTCAGGTTCACGCTGGTGCGCCGTTCCTCATCCATGATGCCAAGCTTGACGGTGCTCGCGGGAAGGCCCAGCATTTTCTCGACACGCGCAAACAGCTCGTCGGCAAAGGCCACCTCGGCCGGGCCGTGCATCTTGGGTTTGACGATATAGACCGAGCCCTTGCGCGAGTTGCGGATGGCCTGGCCCGCTTTACGTTTGAGGTCGTGCATGGCGATGGTGGTGGTCACCACGGCGTCCAGAATGCCTTCGGGGATTTCACGCGTCTGGCCCAGCGCATCCGTGTACAGGATGGCCGGGTTGGTCATCAGGTGTCCGACGTTGCGCACGAACAGCAGCGCGCGGCCGTGCAGCCGCACTTGCTTGCCCTTGCCAGACGGTGGCGTGTAGAGCCGGTCCGGGTTCAGGCCGCGCGTGAAAGTCTGGCTGCCTTTGCTCACCTGCTCGGTGAGCGTGCCTTGCAGGATGCCCAGCCAGTTGCTGTAGGCCAGCACCTTGTCATCGGCGTCCACCGCCGCCACCGAGTCTTCCAGATCCAGAATTGTGGACAGCGCCGCTTCAATCACCAGGTCGCTGACCCCGGCTGCGTCGGCTGCGCCAATCGGCGTGCTGCGGTCGATCAGCAAGTCAAGATGCAGGCCGTTGTGCAGCAGCAGCACCGAGCTGGGCGCGCTCGCCCGGCCCTGGTAGCCGACGAACTGCTCGCTCGCAGCCAGACTGGTGCGGCTGCCATCAGCCAAGTGCACGACGAGTTTGCCAGCGCTAACGCTGTAGCGCACCGAGTCAAGGTGTGAGCCTTTGCGCAGCGGTGCACAGCGGTCGAGCACATGGCGGCAGTATTCGATCACCTTGGCGCCGCGCCGCGGGTTGTAGCCGCGGCCCTTTTCGCAGCCATCGGCCTCGGCGATGACATCGGTGCCGTACAGCGCGTCATACAGGCTGCCCCAGCGCGAATTGGCGGCGTTCAGCGCGTAGCGCGCGTTCAGGATCGGTACCACCAGTTGCGGACCGGCCTGCACCGCCAGCTCGGCGTCGACGTGGGCGGTGCTCACGCGCACTTTCTCCGGCACCGGCACCAGGTAGCCAATGCGCTGCAAAAAAGCACGGTAGGCGGGCATGTCGGTGATCGGGCCCGGATGCGCGCTGTGCCAGGCATCAAGTTCGGTCTGCAAGCGATCACGCTCAGCCAGCAGCGCGATGTTTTTCGGGGCCAGGTCGGCCACGATTGCGGCCACGCCGCGCCAGAACTGATCGACCCCCAAACCCGTGCCGGGGAGTACTTGCTGGTCAATGAACTGCTGCAGGACGGTTGCGACTTGCAGGCCGTGGCGGGTAGTGCGTGCGGTCATGGTGTGGCCTCTCCTGTGGGGAAAAAATCCAGTACGGCGCCAAGCGCGCTGCCGGTTCGCGTGGGCTGGGTGCCGAGTTCCTCAAACGGCAGTTGCTGGCGGTTCACCCACAGCGTCTGATAGCCGTACCAGGTGGCGGCCAGCGCGTCCCAGGCGTTGCTGCTGACAAACAGAATCTGCGCAGCTTTCAAGCCGGTGGCCTGCTCGCCCAGCGCGTAGGCCTCGGGGTGCGTCTTGTATTTGCGGATCGGATCGACGCTGATGACATGCGTGAGCAAATCGCCGATGCCTGCGGACTTGACGGCAAGTTTGAGCATCGCCGCATCGCCGTTGCTCAGGATGCCCGTGGGTATGCCAAGCTGTCGCAAAGACGCAAGCACCTGACGGTCTTCAGGAAAGGCACTCAGGTGCCGGTATTGGCTCATCAGGCGCTCCACCGTAGCCCCATATTTGTTATCAAACTCGGTGGCAACGCCCGTCGATAATGCACCGGGCACTATCTTTTTTATAGCATACACAAGGGCTGCACGGGTCAGCTCCCAGAATGGTCGGTAGTGCTCGCCATGATTGCTGGTCGTGACCAGGCGCGTGTACTCGATTTGCTTGTCACGCCACAATAGGCTCAAGGCCTGGCCGTGGCCGGGGAACAATTGCTCGGCCAGCAGCGCCACGCTGTACACGTCAAACAGCGTACCGTAGGCGTCAAACAGCACCGCGCGAGGCGTCTCAAACGAGTGAGGTTTGCGCTTTTCGTGGGCGGAAGGTCTTGATCTTGAAGACATGCCTCAAGTTTATTGGCTACTTGAGTACGTATTAACTAACAATAAATCTGTTTATCAGTGACAAAAATGCTTGTAATGTGTCATATCTGAACCCGGGTGCCTAGCTCGATCACGCAATTGTTGGGCAGGCGGAAAAACCCGGCGACGCTGCCGGCGTTGCGCGACATGAAGGCGAAAAACACCTCGCGCCAGTGCGCCATGCCGGCGCCGCGAGTGGGCACCAGCGTCTCGCGGCTGAGGAAGTACGAGGTTTCAAACAGGTTGATCGGCAGTCCCTGGGCGCGACAGAGTTCGAGTGCCTTGGGAATATCGGGTGTGTTCTTGAAACCGTAATTGATCTGGACCTTCCAGAAGCCGGCGAGCATGGGCGTGATTTGCACCCGCTCCTCGAACGCAATCCACGGCACATCGTGAAACACGACAGTCAGAATCAGATTGCGCTCATGCAGCACCTGGTTGTGCTTGAGGTTATGCATCAGGGCCTGCGGCACCGTTTCGGGGTCGGCCACGGCATACACGGCAGTGCGCGATACCCGGTGAATATCGTCCTTGGCCAGGGCGGCAATAAAGGGTTGTAATTGCGGGTCGTCGTTGCGCAGGCTTTCAAGCAGCAGTTCGCGGCCGCGCCGCCAGGTGGCCATGATGAAGAACAGGGCGCCACCCACGGCCAGCGGGAACCAGCCGCCTTGCAAGAACTTGAGCGAGCATGAGGCCACGAGCACGGCATCGAGCACCAAGAACACGCTGGTTGCGGCCAGCGCAAGACCGCGCGAGTAAGCCCAGCAGTCGCGCAGCACAAAGAAGGTCAGTGCCGTGGTGATGAGCATCGTCACCGTCACCGCAATGCCGTAAGCGGCAGCCATCGCCGACGAACTGCCAAAGCCGGCCACGGCCAGCAACACCGCCACCAGCAGTGCCCAGTTCACTTCCGGCATGTAGATCTGGCCTGCCGCCTTGGCCGACGTGTACAGCACCTGAAGTCGCGGCAGCAAGCCCAGCCCGACCGCCTGTTTGGTCATCGAGAATGCTCCGGAAATCACCGCCTGCGAGGCAATCACCGTGGCCAGGGTCGCCAGCACCACCGCAGGAATCAGCCAGCTCTGGGGGAACATGCGGTAGAACGGATTGGCCAGGGCCGAAGGATCGCGCATCAACAAGGCTCCCTGTCCCATGTAGTTCAGGCTCAGTGACGGCAGAACCAGGCCAATCCAGGCGAGTTGAATCGGTCGTTTCCCGAAGTGCCCCATGTCCGCGTACAGCGCTTCGGCGCCGGTGAAGGCCAGCACGACGGCACCGATCACGACAAACATGTGCCATCCCTGTTCGCGCAGGAAGGCCAGCGCTTGCAGCGGATTGAGCGCATGCAGGATCAGGGGTTGTTGTGAAATTTGCGCAATGCCGGTGAGCGCCAGCACGCCAAACCAGACGACGATGATGGGACCAAACAGACGTCCAACCACAGCGGTCCCGAAGCGCTGCATCGCGAACAGGCTGAGCAGGACCGTGATCGAGACCGGCAGCACATAGGGCTTGAGCAAGGGCGTGACCACTTCCAGACCTTCGACCGCACTGAGCACCGAAATCGCCGGGGTGATCACGCTGTCGCCGTAAAACAGCGCGGCGCCGAAGACGCCGGTGAGCAGCAGTGCCGTGTGGCCTTGCCTGGTCTTGCCTGCGGCATGCGCGGCCAGCGCCGTCAAGGCCATGATGCCACCCTCGCCGCGGTTGTCCGCGCGCAGGATCAGCAGGACGTATTTCAGCGTCACCACCATGATCAGACCCCAGAAAATCACCGAGACCGCGCCAATCAGGTGCGCAGCAGTCAGTGCCACGCCGGTGTCCGCACTGAACACTTCCTTCATCGTGTACAGGGGACTGGTGCCGATGTCGCCGTAAACCACGCCCATGGCGCCCAGAGTCAGCGCGGCCAGACCGTGGCGGCCCGAAGATGTACCCATTGCAACCCGATTGCTGTGAACAGGGCGTGACTGTCGCCGCTGCTCCATCAGGAAAGCATAAGTTGCCAGCGCCTCAACTGTCAGCGAGCCGGTAGCCGATGCCGGTTTCCGTGAGGAGGTGCCGGGGTTCACTGGGGTTGCGCTCGATCTTGGCGCGCAATTGCGCCATGTACAGGCGCAGGTAGTGTGTGTGATCGGTAAATTCCGCGCCCCAGACATCGCACAGCAATTGCCGGTGCGTGACGACGCGACCGGCACTGCGCACCAGACGTGCCAGGAGCTTGAACTCGGTCGGTGTCAGGTGCAGAGTCTCGCCATCGCGCAGCACCCGGTGTGCCAGCAGATCCACGCGAAGATCCTCGAGTTCGTGCACGGTCACCGCAGCGCTCAGCGTCGTGCCGCGGTGGCGCAGGGCCACGCGCATGCGCGCGAGCAATTCCGCCATGCTGAAAGGTTTGCTCAGGTAATCGTCGGCACCAGCATCGAGCAACTCGATTTTTTGCTGCTCCTGGTGCCGCGCCGAAACCACGATCACGGGCGTCGAGTGCTGCTTGCGCAACTCGCGCACCAGTTGTGCGCCGTCGCCGTCGGGCAGTCCAAGATCGAGCACGATCAGGTCCGGCGGCTTGTGTTGCAGCAGGGCTCGGGCCTCGCTCAGGGACACGGCGGTCTGCACCTCGAATCCTTCCACCGACAGCGAAGACTGCAGCAGCGATCGAATCGCTCGGTCGTCTTCGACGACCATCACTTGCAGGCTCACGTCAGTGGCTCCCCAACGGGTTGCGGCTCATCGAGCGGCAGTGCGACACAGAAACAGGTGCCTCCACCACGTCGGCGTCTGTGTGTGAGCGTGCCAAGGTGTGCCTGGGCAATGGCGCGGCACAGCGCCAGGCCCAGACCGGCGCCACGCTGACCCGACTGGTCGCCGCGTCGATAGGGCTCAAAGATCAGATCCTGCTGTGCCGGCTCGATGCCGGCGCCGCGATCCTTGACGTCTATGAACAGGCGCTGACCACTGGTGTGCACCTCCAGCCCGATCTCTCCTTCACTGTACTTCAGCGCGTTGTCAAGCAAGTTCTCGATCATTTGTGCCAGCAACACCGGGTCGGCCTTGAGCAGTGGCAGCCCCGCGCCCACGCGCGACCGGATGCGCCGCCCGCTGTCGCGCTGGCGCACGCGCGCGAGCACCGCACCAACTATTTCCTCGATCGACTCCCAATCTCTCTTTGGTGTTTCCTGCAGACTGGTCAGGCGCACGAGTTGCAGGGTGTTCTCGGTCACGGTGCTGAGATAGCCGGCCTCGCTGGCGATGCTTTCGAGCAAGCGGTGCTGCTCCGCGGGGGGCAACTTCTCGTGCTGCGTGCGCAGGGCCGAGGCGGCCCCGACGATCGTCGCCAGCGGCGTGCGCAGATCGTGCGACACGGCAGCCAAGAATGTGCTTTGCACTTGCTGGCGCTGGGCCTCGGCCTGCGCCGCCTGCATCGAGTTTGACAGTCGTATCCGCCACAGCGCCTGTGCCAGCAGCGAGACCAGGGCGCGAGCGTGCTCGCGTCCGCCCGTGTCGCCCGAGTCGGCAGGTAACACACGCGCCGCGCCGACCACCCGGCCCGCATCGCCCAGCGGCAAGTACCAGGCGTTCAGGCCTGGCCAGCGCCCGGTTCCCGGGCCGAGTACGGCGCCCTCGGCGATGCAACAGCGCAATCCGTCGCGCACGTCGTCTGGCAAGTCAGTCGCCGCGGACAACTGGCCCTGCGCGTCACCGAGTACCAGCAGGTTCGGGCCGTCAAAGGCAACTTTGAGAGCGTGTTGCCCGAGCGCCACCACCTCCTCGGGCGTCCCCACCATGGCCAGGTCCGAAGCCAGCGCCTGCAACTGCCTGGCCCGTTGCTCGTTCAGAGCCGCATTGCGTGACTCACGCCGCAGGCCAGCGGCCAGGTGGCTGATGACCAGGGCCACCACGAGCATGACGAACAGCGCAAGGAGATGTTCCTCGCTCTCAACGTCAAAGGTCAGGCGTGGCGGCACAAAAAAGAAATTCAACGCCGTCACCGCACCAACGGCGCAGACCGCCGAGTGCACCCAGTCGAGCTTGTAGGCACCAATGACGACGGCCAGAACATAGATCATGGCCTGACTGGTCAGGGAGACATGCGGGTCGAGCAGCAGACTCACCAGGGTGGCACAGCCAAGCAGCACCGCAACCGCAGTCCAACTGCGCAGCGCGTGCGCATCGGCTTGCTGGACTCTCGAAATGTCGACCATGCAAGGAGCCTACCACCGCCGACATCAGGATTGCATCAGGGCACGGTGGGCGGGTTCTAGAATCCCGGCATGAATGCGAATGCCGCGCCGGACCAGCGTCTGCCATTGAAAGGCCTGCGCGTGGTCGAGTTCACCCACATGGTGATGGGGCCGACTTGCGGCATGGTGCTCGCCGACATGGGCGCGGACGTGATCAAGGTCGAGCCGATCGAAGGCGACCGCACACGTCACTTGCTGGGCTCGGGTGCCGGCTTCTTCCCGCTGTTCAACCGCAACAAGAAAAGCATCGCGATCAACCTGCACAGCGCGCAGGGCGCGGAAGTGGCGCGCCGGCTCGCCGCCAGTGCCGACGTCGTGGCCGAGAACTTCAAGCCGGGAACCATGGGCAAGTACGGGCTTGACTATGCATCGCTGTCGAAGGTCAATGCAGGCCTGATTTACGTCAGCCTGAAGGGTTTCCTGCCCGGACCGTACGAGCATCGCACCGCGCTTGACGAGGTGGTCCAGATGATGGGCGGCCTGGCCTACATGACCGGGCGCCCGGGCGACCCGCTGCGCGCGGGCACCAGCGTCAACGACATCATGGGCGGCATGTTCGGTGCTATTGGTGCTTTGGGTGCGCTGATCCAGCGCGGCATCACGGGCCGTGGTCAGGAGGTGCAGAGCGCGCTGTTCGAGAACAATGTGTTCTTGGTCGGCCAGCACATGCTGCAGTACGCCATCACCGGCCAGGCGGCGGCGCCGATGCCCGAGCGCATTTCCGCCTGGGGGGTGTACGACGTCTTCACCGTGCGAGGGGGCGAACAGATCTTTCTGGCCGCGGTCAGCGACGCGCAGTGGGCCACCTTCTGTACTGCGCTGGATCTGCCGGACTTGCAGGCCGATCCACGCTTTGCGAGCAACAACGCGCGTGTGCAGGAGCGCGCCACCCTGATACCGATGTTGCGTGCGCGCCTGGCAACGCGCAGCGCGGCCGACCTTGCCGAGTTGTTTGAGCGCGTCGGCCTGCCGTTTGCGCCGATCCGCAGGCCCGAGGAGTTGTATGACGACGAACACCTGCTGGCCACCGGCGGTCTGGCCGACATCACGCTGCCCGACGGCGAGCGCGCCGGGCAAACCGTTGGCACGACACTGTTCCCCTTCATCATGGACGGCCAGCGTCTGGGCGTGCGGCTGCAGCCGCCGACCCGCGGCCAGCACACAGGGCCACTGCTCGCCGAGCTGGGCTACAGCGAGCAGGCGATTGCCGCCTTGCGCACGAGTCACGCCGTGTACTGATAAAGCGCCTGCATGGACAAGCTCAAGCAACTTGAATCCTTTGTCTCGGTGGTCACACGCGGCAGTCTGACCGCGGCGGCGCGCGCCGAGGGAGTTGCCCCGGCAATCATGGGGCGCCGGCTGGATGCGCTGGAGGCGCGCCTGGGCGTGAAGTTGCTGCTGCGCACGACGCGGCGCATTTCGCTCACGCACGAGGGCAGCGCCTTCCTGGAAGACTGTCAGCGCCTGCTGGCCGATCTGGCCAACGCCGAGGCCAGCGTAACCGCCGGTGGCGTCAAGGCCAGTGGCCATTTGCGCATGACGGCTCCGGCAGGCTTTGGGCGCAAACATGTGGCGCCGCTGGTGCCGCGTTTTCGCGAACTGCACGGCGAGGTGAGTATTTCGCTGAACCTGAGCGACCGGGTTGTGGATCTGGCTGCCGAAGGCTTTGATTGCGCGGTGCGCGTCGGCGATCTGCCGGACTCGAGCCTGGTGAGCGTGCGTCTGGCCGACAACCGTCGCCTGTGCGTGGCCACGCCAGCTTATCTGAAGCGCCACGGCACACCGCTGCACCCCAGCGACCTGAACAGATTCGACTGTCTGACGCTCTCCAGTGATGGCTCGCAAACGCGCGGCTGGCTGTTTCGCCTGCCCAAGGGGGCGGACGGTGAACTCATGCACCTCAAACCGAAGGGCGCGCTGGATTGCTCGGACGGCCAGGTGCTGCATGACTGGTGTGCCAGCGGCCACGGCATTGCCTGGCGCAGCACCTGGGAAGTCGCCTCGGACGTAGCCGCCGGCACCCTGGTGGCGGTGCTGGAGGATTTTGCCGCTCCGCCCAACGGCATCTACGCCGTGTTCCCGCATGCCCGGCATTTGCCGCTGCGGGTTCGGCTGTGGATTGATTTTCTCAAGCACCACTACAGTCAGACCGAATTCTGGCGCCAGCAATGATTCCCGACGCAAGCGCGCTCGCCAAGCCGGTCATCCTGTGCGCGGATGACTTTGGCTTGAATCAGGGCGTCTCGGGTGGCATTGCGGCGTTGGCCGCACAAGGCCGCATCAGTGCCACCAGCGTGATGGCGCTGTCGCCACGCTGGGCTGGCGACGCGGCCCTGCTGCGGGACCTGCGTGACACCATTGATGTCGGTTTGCATCTGGACTGGACCAGCGACTTTGCCAGGGCCAGCGGACACGGGCTCTCCCTGGGCCGTGCCATGACGAAGGCGTTCAGTGGCGGCTTTGCCAGGGGCGTGGCGAGGCAGGCAACACGCAGCGTCATCCGGCGCCAGTTCGATGCTTTCGAACAGCACTGGAAGGCGGCTCCCGATTTCGTCGACGGACACCAGCACGTACAACAGTTTTTCGGCATTCGCGAGGCCTTGCTGGAGCTGCTCACCGAGCGCTATGGCGCCGGCCCGAAGCCCTATCTGCGGATTTCGCGATGCCCGCCCGGCTACGCTGACATGAAGGCCAGGGTGATTGCCGCCATGGGCGCCGATGCTCTTGAAAAGATAGCTGCCAACGCAGGTCTGACCTGCTCTGCAGCCTTGTTGGGTATTTATGACTTTGCCGGTGACGAGGCTCGCTATGCGCAACGGATGGCAGCCTGGCTGGCGACGGCACCGGCGCGCTGCATCATCATGTGCCACCCGGCGCAGGAGGCTGTGGCGGACGACCCGATCGGCGCGGCCCGCAGCCGCGAGTTTGCTTACCTCAACGGCAGCGGCTTTGCCGATACCCTGACGAGATTGAATGTCAGGCTGATACGGGGCCACGAGCTGGCGCGTGCCTGAGGTCTGGGGCGCGGCGCAGCAGAACTAAAATTGCCGTGTGACGACTGCACTGACCGAACGGCAAAAATCCCGCTTGACGCTTGCCGTGCTGTGGCTGGCCCTGCTGGCCTTGGCGGCGCTGCGGCCGCTGGCAGTGCCCGACGAGGGTCGCTATGGGGAAATCGGTCGCTGGATGCTGCAAAGCGGCGACTGGCTCACACCCCGTTTGAACGGCCTGCCGTTTTTTCACAAGCCGGCGTATTTGTATTGGCTGGAGGCCGCTTCGCTGGCAGTCTTTGGCATCAATGAATTCGCACTGCGACTGGTGCCGGCCCTGCACGCGGGCCTGATGCTGGTGGCCCTGTACGTGGCGGCGCGCGCCATCAGCAGCGAGCCGATCGCCCGCCGGGCAGCGCTGATGCTCGGCACCAGTCTGGGTTTCCTGATTGGCGGACAGTACATCAATCACGACATGCTGGTGGCTTCCTGGATTGGTGTGGCCATCTGGTGTTTTGCCTTCGCCTTCATGGCTGGCGAGCGCCCGAACGCTGCGTTGGCGCGTCTGGGTTTTGCCGCCTGTGCCATGGGCATGCTCAGCAAGGGCCTGATCGGCATCGCGCTGCCCGGACTGGTGATCCTTGTCTGGCTGGTGTGGACGCGTCAGTTCATGAAAGTCTGGCGTTTGCCGTGGGTCAGCGGTCTGACCCTGTTTTCGCTGCTTGCCCTGCCCTGGTTTGTCATGGCTCAACAGCGATACCCGCAATTCTTTGACTACATGTTTGTCGGGCAACAGTTCCGGCGCTATACCGCTGCAAGCTATAACAACCCGCAGGCCTGGTGGTTCTATCTCGTCGCGCTGGCCCTGTTGTTGTTTCCCTGGGTCTTCTTTGCCTTTCGGGAGATCCACATACGCCCCGCCGACCCAGCGCCAGCCTCGAATCTACGGGCGGCCGACGCGTGGCGCAGCCTGTGCTGGATCTGGGTGCTGGTCATTGTGCTGTTCTTCTCGGTGCCGAACTCCAAGCTGATTGGCTACATCCTGCCGGTGTTGCCACCGCTGGCCCTGCTGGCGGCGCTGGGTTGGGAAAGCGTGATGGTGCGGCGGCGCAGCGCGAACAAGGTGTTTGCTGCCCTGGTCCTGCTCAACGCCGCGCTGGCGCTGGTCCTGGTCACGCAGGTCGGCCGGGTTACCCGCCAGGGCCGAGCCCAGGACGTGGCGCTGGTGCTGGCCTGCGCGGCAGCTCCGGGTGAGGCCGTCTATGTGTCGGGTGCCTACCCGTACGATCTGCCGTTTTATGCGCAAACGCGCCGCGCACTGATTGTTGTGGAACATTGGGCCGATTTGCGGCAAAACGCCGGCGACGGCTGGCAGCGTGAATTGTTTGAAGGCGCGGACTTTGACGCCCAGGCCGCGCAGGTGCTGCAAAGCCCGCCGGCGCTGGCCGCGGCTGGCGCCGTACCTGGCAACTGGCTGGTGACGCGCGCCGGGAATCAACTGGGGCAGGGCGTCCCGGGCTGGAAAGCCTTCTATCAGGGCGCAGGCTGGACCCTGTTTCGCTCGTCTGGCGCACTAGCGGCGGAACGCCCAGTAGCGACTGAGCAAAAAGGTCTGCCCGGCTGCCAGGACCAGGGCGACAAATAGCGCCACCAGGGCCGGCCAGCCAAGCCAGCGCAACAGAACTACAAACACCATCTCATTGCAGGCAAAGCCGGCCAGGGCGGTCAGGGCAAAACGGCGCAGGCTGGTGGCGACACTGGTCGCGGTGTCACGAAAACTCAACAGACGGTGCCCGGCAAAGCTGACCGAAAAGGCGACGCAAAAACCCAGGGCATTGGCCAGTTCGGGCCAGATCTGCCTGTGGGTCAGTTCGAACACCAGCAGATGGGTGAGCGCGGCGCTGGCGCCGACCACCAAGAACCAGAATGTCGAGGTTCTCAAAGCAGCGAGGCTTCCCGTTGCGCCGCCGACAAGTCAGCCGTCTGCTCCAGGGGCAAGCCCAGGCCGCGCCCGGTGGCTTCGCTGAGCAGATAGGCCGGGCGTCGCTTCACTTCCTCGTAAATGCGACCCACGTATTCCGCCAACACGCCTATGCACAAGAGTTGGATGCCGCTGAAAAACATCATGCCGACGACGATCGTGGCGTAGCCGGGGACCGCAATGCCGGTGACAAAGTATTCGCCGACCACCCAGGCGCCATAGCCCAGGGCCAGCACCGAGAGCACCAGTCCGATCAGCGTCAAGGCGCGCAGCGGCGCGATGGAAAAGGCCAGCATGCCAGTCAGCGCCAGGGAAAACGAGCTGCGCAGTCCGAAGTTGCTCTGGCCGTCGACGCGTGCCAGCGGCTCATAGTCGATAGCGACACTGTCGAAACCGACCCAGGCGTACAAGCCCTTCATGAAGCGATTGCGCTCGGGCATGAGCTTGAGCGCGTCAACGACCTTGCGGTCCATGAGCCTGAAATCGCCCGCGTCGGGCGGAATCTTGACGCGGTTGCCGAAGTTCACCATGGTGTAGAAGATCCGCGTCAGGGCCGCATGCAGGCCGGACTGGTCATGGCGCGTCTTGCGCACCGCGTACACGACATCGGCCCCGAGCTTCCACTGATTCAGCATTTCCGGCAGCAGCGTGGCCGGATGCTGACCATCGCCGTCCATCAGCACGACGACATCGCCCTGGGCTGCGTCGATCCCGGCGGTCAGGGCCGGCTCCTTGCCGAAGTTGCGTGACAACCTGAGGTAAACGACTTCGGCGTGCTCTTTGCACAGCGCCTGCATGACCGTTCGCGAGTCGTCGCGGCTGCCGTCATCGACCACGATCAGCTCCACGCGCCCGCTCAAGGAAGCCAGGGTGGCCAGAATCGCCGGCACGACAGTACCGAGATTGCGTGCCTCGTTAAAGGCCGGAATCACGCAGGATATCGAAGGCGTCGGTGTGGTGCGGCGTGTCATCCCCGCATCATGCCAAAAGAAAACCCTGCCGGGCAAATCCCGACAGGGTTTTTTTGGGCTGGCCCCTCAATGCAGGGGGCGCTGAACTCAGGCCTTGAGGCACTCGCTCATGAACTTCTTGCGCTCGTCGCCCTTGAGCTTCTTGGCGCCGGCATCCTTGTTGCACGACTTCATCTTTTCCTGTTGCGTCGCCTTCTTGCTGGGCTCGGAGGCGGCTGCGGCTGCGGGTTCGGCGGACTTGGCGCTCAGGCATTCCTTCATGAAGGCTTTGCGCTCATCGCCCTTCTTGCCGGCGGCATCCTTGTTGCAGGTCGCCATCTTCTCCTGCTGCGCCGTCTTGGCCTTGGCGTCCGCAGAATGCACCATGCCCAAGGACAGCGAGAGGCCCAGAGCGACCATGGTCAATAGATTCTTCATTGCGTTTCCTTCATGTAAGGGTTTGGAGGGGAATCCCGAAGCGGATTCCAGCACACAACGCGCTGTTTGGCAATCCGGATGACACCGCAATGATGCGGCCCGATCACAGCCCGACACCGGGGCCCGTAAAATCCGGCGATGTCTGTCAAATCCGAACTGCTTGAGGCGCTGGCGCAGGCCCTCGAGGGCCTGCGCCCGGGCGCCGGCTCGCGCGCCGTCTTCGAGTCGCCCAAGGTCGCCGGGCACGGTGATCTGGCAACCACGGCGGCGATGCAGTTGGCACGGCCGCTGGGCCAAAATCCGCGTGAACTCGCGCAGGGCCTGTGCCAGACCTTGCTCGCCAGCCCGGCTTTCGGGCGCTGGGTGGCCGGCGTCGAGGTGGCGGGGCCGGGCTTCATCAACATCCGGCTCAAGCCCGAGGCCAAACAGCAAACGGTGCGTGAAGTGCTGTTGCAGGGTGCGCGATTCGGCAGCCAGGAGCGCCATGGCCGGCGCCTGATGGTCGAGTTTGTCTCGGCCAACCCGACCGGGCCCTTGCACCTCGGGCACGCTCGCCAGGCGGCCCTCGGCGACGCGATTTGCTCGCTGTTCCAGACCCAGGGCTGGGATGTGTACCGCGAGTTCTATTACAACGACGCCGGTGTACAAATCGCCACCCTGGCGCAGTGCACGCAGTTGCGTGGCAGGGGCATTCATCCGGGCGACGCCGGCTGGCCCGAGGCGGCTTATAACGGCGACTACATTGCCGACATTGCCGCCGACTTTCTGGAGCGCAAGACCGTCCGGGCCGATGACCGCGAGGTCAGCGCCAGCGGCGACCTCAACGACCTGAGCGCGGTGCGCGATTTTGCGGTTGCCTACCTGCGCCACGAGCAGGATCTGGATCTGCAGGCTTTCGGGGTGTGGTTTGACAACTACTACCTGGAATCCAGCCTGTACAGCAGCGGGCGGGTCGAGGACACGGTGCGGCGCGTGCAGGCGGCCGGCAAGACCTATGAGCGCGACGGCGCCTTGTGGCTGAAATCGACCGACTATGGTGATGACAAGGATCGTGTCATGCGCAAGAGCGACGGCAGCTACACCTACTTCGTGCCCGATGTTGCCTATCACATCAGCAAGTGGGAGCGCGGTTTCACCAAGGTCGTCAATATCCAGGGCACGGATCATCATGGCACGATCGCCAGGGTACGCGCCGGGCTGCAGGCCGCTGACGTGGGTATTCCCCAGGGGTACCCCGACTATGTACTGCACACCATGGTGCGGGTGGTGCGTGGCGGCGAAGAGGTGAAGATCTCCAAGCGCGCCGGCAGTTACGTGACCCTGCGCGACCTGATCGAGTGGACCAGCAAGGATGCGGTGCGCTTCTTTTTGCTTAGCCGCAAGCCAGACACGGAATACACCTTTGATGTGGATCTGGCCGTCGCCAGAAACAACGAGAATCCGGTGTATTACGTGCAGTACGCGCATGCCCGAATTTGTTCCGTGCTGGCGGCCTGGCGCGAGGCTGAATCGGGCGAGCTTGCTGCCCTGGCCGAGGCTGATCTGAGCCCGCTGCGCAGCGAGCCGGCGCTGGCGCTGATGCTGTTGCTGGCCAAGTACCCGCAGATGCTCAGCGCCGCGGCGGCAGATTTTGCGCCGCATGATGTCACTTTTTATTTGCGCGAACTTGCCGCGAGTTACCACAGCTATTACGATGCCGAGCGGATCCTGGTCGATGACCCGGTGCTCAAACAGGCCCGGTTGGCGCTGGTGGCAGCCACGGCGCAGGTGTTGCACAATGGACTGAGCGTCTTGGGCGTGAGTGCGCCGCAAAGAATGTGACCGGTGTGCCGCTCACACGCATCGTCCCGGCGCCCAGTGATGAAGAGAAAGTAACATGAATAAACAACGCGGGGGAACGCTCTTGGGCTTGACGCTGGGCTTCGTGCTGGGCCTGGCCGTGGCACTGGCCGTGGCCGTCTACGTCACCAAAGTGCCGATCCCCTTTGTCAACAAGGGCCAGAGCCGCAGCGCTGACCAGGACGCCGCGGAGACGCGCAAGAACATGGATTGGGACCCGAATGCCCCGCTGTACGGCAAGAATCCAGCCAAGCCCGCCAGCGCCCCTGCCGCGCCGGCCAGCGCCGCCTCAGGCACCGCGGCAAAAGGCGAATTCAAGCCCGCCGTCACGGCCGATCCACTCGGTGACCTGGCGATGGCGCGCTCAGCGGCCGACGCGGGTGCTCCGTTTTCCTACTTTGTCCAGGTGGGCGCCTTTCGTACCGCCGAGGATGCCGAGAGTCATCGTGCCCGGCTCTCGCTCAGCGGTATCGAGGCCAAAGTGACCGAACGCGAGCAGGCCGGGCGGGCCGTCTTCAGGGTCCGCGTCGGTCCCTTTGACAAGAAGGAGGACGCCGACAAGGCCAAGGACCGGCTGACGGCTGCAGGCCTGGAGACGGCGCTGGTGCGTGTGCAGCGCTAGCTGCCAAGCATCGAACTTTCTGCCGGGGTTTTGATCCGATTGATTTGACAGGAGTGTTTGAAGATGAAACGTCGTGATTTTTCTTTGCTGTGTGGCGCCGCCGCTGCCGGTGCCGCGCTGCTTCCGGCCCTGACGCTGGCTCAGGGCAAGGCGCCGCAGGCCGGGACTGACTATCAAGTCATTGGCAAGAACGCGCCCGTGGAGGCGCCTGCGGGCAAGATCGAAGTGGTGGAATTCTTCTGGTACAACTGCCCGCATTGCAATTCCTTCGAGCCCACCTTTGCAGCGTGGGTCAAGCGCGCCCCGAAGGACCTCGCGGTGCGGCGCGTGCCCGTGGCATTCCGCGACGATTTCGCCCCGCAACAACGGCTTTACTACGCGCTTGAGGCAATGGATCTGGTCGAGAAGTTGCACGCCAAGGTCTACGCGGCGATCCACGCTGAAAAGCAAAATCTCTCGAAACCTGACACGATTGTCGAATGGATCGTCAAGCAAGGCGTGGACAAGACCAAGTTTCTCGAACACTACAACTCGTTCTCGGTCGCGACCAAGGTCAAGCGCGCCACGCAGTTGCAAAACGCCTACAAGATCGAGGGCGTGCCGACGCTTGGTGTCGCTGGCCGCTTCCTGACAGACGGCCCGATGGCCGGGACCATGGAGCGTGCGCTTCAGGTCGTCGAGTTTCTCGCTGACAGCATCCGCGCCGGCAAGTAACGCGCGGGTCCGGACCGGGTGCCCGGCGCACCCGTGAACCTTCAGCCGGGCGCGGCAGCGTGCTCGCTACAATCAAGAGGCAGCAAATCTGAGCAAGATTCGTGCCTCTATGAAACACCTTCCTTCCCTCTGGTTCCTGATCGCCGTCGGCGCGCTCGGCAGCGCACCCGTCAGCGCCGAGCGGGCCGATCGCAGCAAACCGATGCACGTCGAGGCCGATGCGCTGCGCTATGACGATGTGAAGCAGACCAGTATCTTTAGCGGACACGTAGTGCTTACCAAGGGCAGCATCGTGATCCGGGGCTCGAAGATCGAGGTGCGCCAGGACGCGCAGGGGTACCAGTTTGGCAGTGTCAGCTCGGAACCACCGAAGCTGGCATTTTTTCGGCAAAAGCGCGAGGGCGTGGACGAGTTCATTGAGGGTGAGGCCGATTCGATCGAATACGACGGGCGCGCCGATGCCGTCAGGTTTGCCAACAATGCGCAGCTGCGCCGCTACCGCGGCGCCGTTCTCAGCGACGAATTCACGGGCGGCCTGATCGTCTACAACAACACCACCGAAGTGTTCACAATCGATGGCGCGCCGGCGCGGGCCAATGCCGGCGCGCCGCCGCCCGGGCGCGTGCGCGCCATGCTCACCCCGAAACCTCAGGGCGAACCGGCCGCAGCAGCGTCGGGCCCCGCGCCCGTACTGCGTCCGGCGCTCACGCTTGGCGGGGAGAAGCAGTGAGCCTGGAGCCATGGCGCGGCGAGCCCGCGAC
>JAKANU010000259.1 GCA_021812315.1 Pseudomonadota bacterium | reverse complement strand
GGAAGTGCACAACAGTCGCCAGAAAGTTGTACGGGTTCGGTGGGCAGCCCGGAATCGTTACCACCGGTTTGCCCAGGATTTCGGTGACGCTTGAGGCACCCGATGGGTTCGGTCCAGTTGACGGCATGCCGCCCCATGAGGCGCAGGATCCGATGGCAATCACCGCCGCTGCGTCAGCCGCGCATTCCTTTAGCATGTCGATTGCCTTTTGACCTCCGATCTTGCAGTAAACGCCGTCCTCCTTGACCGGAATGGCGCCTTCAACGACCAGCACATACTTGCCCTTGTTGGCCTTCATAGCGTCTTTGCGGGCTGCTTCGGCCTGGTGCCCTGCGGCGGCCATCAATGTCTCGTGGTAGTCGAGAGAAATGACGTCGAGAATCAGCTTTTCCAGTGTCGGATGTTCGGCCCGAAGGAGGGATTCCGTGCAGCCGGTGCACTCCTGAAAATGCAGCCATATCACAGACGGCCTCCTGGCCGATTCGATAGCCTTGGCAACCGCTGCCTCGGCGCCAGTGGGCAGTCCCAAGGTGACAGCAAGGGTTGCACAAAATTGCAAATAGTCGCGTCTGGACATATCCAGCCGGCGCTCAATGCCATCCAAGGCAGCGCGGCCGAGATTGAAAATTTCGTTCATTTCGCCCATGATGTCTCCTTCTAGAGTCCCGTCTCGTCCGGACCGGATGTCGCGGAACGAAGCAAAATCCGCGCCACTTGGCTAACGAAGCTAGGTTGCGTCGAGTCCCGCGGACAAGGATTTGGCACATCGTCGGTGCCACTTCAACGGCAAGTGGTTACAAAATAATCACTGCGCTATCCACTTCTTGGCCTCGATTGGTTGATGTTGTCCGCCCCTGCGGCAGTTGTTGTCTCGGACGACCTCGGGGCAAGCCGACGGCACGATTCTTGTGTGGCAACCGTCCGGAAGCACCCTTGAATAGAGAAGGATCACGCATGGACCTGCCCAGCGACTGGTTGGCACTTGTTGCCTTGGTTTTTGTGTTCGGCACAAAGCACGGCCTTGATCCCGATCATCTTGCGACCATCGATGGCTTGACTCGTTACAACTTGCGTCGGGCACCAACGCGTGCCCGCTGGTGCGGGTCGCTGTTCTCTCTTGGCCACGGGTCAATTGTCATGCTGATTGCGCTTGTGGTGGGAACGGTTTCGCATCGGTGGCAAGTGCCGTCGTGGATGGATCACGTGGGCACTTTGATTTCGATAGGGTTCCTCACACTGCTTGGATTACTCAATCTGCGCGCGGTGCTCACGACTCCGCTGGAGCTTGTTGTTGCGCCGATAGGTTTAAGAGCGGGCTTGTTAAGTCGATTGCAATCGGCGAGTCATCCGCTGGCCATTGCTGGTGTCGGAGCCTTGTTTGCGCTATCTTTCGACACCATGAGTCAGGCGGCATTGTTTGCCGTCACGGCGAGTCGGCATGGTGGCCTGATGTACGCTTTTGTGCTGGGTCTGGCGTTCACCGCTGGTATGTTGGCGATGGATGGACTCAACGGGTTGTGGATCGCGCGACTGCTGAGTCACTCAGACCGACGTGCGCGAGCGGCCTCGCGTGTCATGGGTCTGATGGTGGCGGTCATCAGCCTGGGCGTAGCGGCGCTAGGCCTGGTTCGGTGGCTGCGAGCAGACATAGCCTCTTGGTATGAAGGCAAGGAAGTTGTCTTAGGCGTCGGCGTCATGGCACTGCTGGGCCTGACTTTCCTGATAGGTCAAATGCTCGCGCGTTCCGCGCTTGCTGTGCCGGTTCGTCGCTAGCCAAGTCTGGAGCGCCTATCGCGCCTTTTCCATCACTCTAAGAAAGAATTCGAGTGTTTCGATATTTTCGATATTCAGACAGCGAGCCTTGACGCCGCGGGCACGAGCAATGACCTCGTTGTACGTCGTCAAAGAGCGCTTCGGCCCAATTTCCACAAACGTGTCCACACCATCGTTGAGCATGGTGGCGACACATTCCTCCCAACGCACGGCCTTGTAAACGTGCTCATCGAGCAACTGTCGGATATCGTCCCGGTCGGTGTAGTACTGTGCAGTGACGTTGCTCGGCACTTTTTTGTCCAGCGGCCCTAGCGCCAGAGCTGACAACTGCTGATGGAGTTGCTGGCCCGCACCTGTGAGCAAGCTGGTATGAAACGGGCCGCTAACCTTGAGGAAATTTGTCGTCGCTTCCCTGGAATTTGCGAGCAGGGCCGCGTGATCCACCGCGCGCGACTGCCCGGCAACGATAATCTGGCCGGGACAATTGAAGTTTGAACACTCAATCAATTCGCCCGTGGCTGCTCCGGCATCTGCAACAATTTGTTCAACGTCGGAACGATCCAGCCCGGAAATCAGGCACATCTTGCCTAGACCTTGAGGCACCGCAGCCTGCATGAACAGACCGCGTTGTCGCACCAATCCAACGGTGTCTTCAAACCGCAGCGCGCCGGCGTAGACCAGTGCCGCGTATTCCCCCAGGCTGAATCCAGCAGCCACCTGCGCCGAGAAGCCGTAATGTTCAACCACCTTGAGAATCGCCAGAGACGTTGTGTGGATTGTGGGTTGGGAGTTTTCCGTCTTCACCAACTCGCTGTCCGGACCATTGCGGCAAAGTCGACCAATGTCCATCCCCAACACTTCGCTGGCTTGATCAAATACGGCGCGCGCTTGCGGATAGCAGTCAGCCAGTTCCATTCCCATGCCGACGTAGTGGGTCCCTTGTCCGGGAAATACAAAAGCGAATTTGGACATAATTGGTCAATCGTGATATCGCTATCTTACGGAAAGCCGCCAGGCGTGCTGAAATTCTGGAAATCTTGCAGCCAGGGCGGGAACCTCAACAGCAGATATTGCGCCGATCCCCGGCTCGTTTGTCCAGGAGACTTAACCACAAGATTTTCTAATGAAGTACACATCAGAGGTTCAAGACATCTTCCAGTCTCTTGGCGTGGAATGCGCGTCGGGCGCGGGCGATTGCATCGAAGTATGTACGCCCATTGACGGCAGCGTGCTGGCCAGTATTTCGGCGACTGGAAGCGCGGCACTGGCAGAAGCGATCAAGCGTGCCCACGGGCGTTACCTTGCCTGGCGGGACGTCCCGGCGCCCAGGCGCGGTTCATTGGTCGGCGCCTTTGGCGAGGCGGTCCGGCGGCACAAGCAATCGTTGGGCCGCCTGATAACGCTGGAGACGGGCAAGATCCTTCAGGAGGGACTTGGTGAGGTACAGGAAGTCGTTGATATCTGCGAGTTTGCCCTGGGGCTATCGCGCCAGTTGTACGGCCTGACCATTGCCAGTGAACGTCAGCACCACAAGTTGTTGGAGACATGGCATTCGCTAGGCGTGGTGGGCATCATTTCGGCGTTCAACTTTCCAATGGCAGTGTTCGCCTGGAACGCTGCGCTCGCCCTGGTGTGTGGCAACACGCTGGTCTGGAAGCCCTCGGAAAAGGCACCTTTGTCGGCCTTGGCCCTGGCCGGGTTGCTGCTGCAGGCGGCGAAGGAGCGCGGCGTCGAGGGTCTCGGTCTGGTCGAGTTGCTGTTGGGCGATGGCAGGGTCGGTGAGCAACTGGTGTTGCATCCACGAGTCCGAATGATCAGTGCCACCGGTTCCACGGCCATGGGGCGGGCGGTGGGCATCGCCTGCGCTTCGCACTTCAAACGTTCCTTGCTGGAGCTTGGTGGGAACAACGCGGCCATCGTTTGTCCGTCGGCGAATCTGGAACTGGTGCTCCAAGGCGTCGTGTTTGCCGCGACCGGTACGGCCGGTCAGCGCTGCACGAGTTTGCGTCGACTGTTCGTTCACCGCTCCATTTATGTGTCGGTAGTTGCTGCCCTGCGACGAGTCTACGAACGACTTCCGGTGGGCAATCCAACGACACCGGGAACGCTGGTCGGACCGCTGATCGATGGACATGCGTTCGACAACATGCAGCGCGCGCTGGCTCAGGCGCGCGAAGCTGCGGCCGTCGTTCACTTTGGTCAGCGCGAGATCGTCGCTGGCTCATCTGGCTACTATGTTCGGCCGGCTCTGGTCGAAATGGCAACGCAACAGGGCCCGATGTTGCAGGAGACCTTCGCCCCGATTCTGTACGTTGTCCCCTACGACACCTTCGAGCAGGCGATCGAGCTGAACAATGCTGTTGTACACGGCTTGTCCTCAGCTGTCTTCACGCAGGACCTGTGTGGGGCCGAACTCTTTACATCG
>JAKANU010000258.1 GCA_021812315.1 Pseudomonadota bacterium | reverse complement strand
CCCACCTTCTTGCTCATGAAGTGCGGGTAGTCCGTGGGCGGGTTCGCCTGGGTCAGCACTTCCCATTCTGGCCCCTTGATGTCGGCTTCACTCACGACTTCCTTCCCGCCGCCGGAACGATGCGTCTCAATGGCTAACCAGATCGCCTCCGCCGGATATTTATCGATCCCTGGCAGCAACCCGCCGATCTGAAGCGTCTGCACGACAACCGGAACGAGTGCCTCTGAAGTCACTCCTTGGAAAAACTGCCAACCATCCTGAATCAGTTGACTGAGCGGGTCGTTGGTCTGCGGAATCGCGAGCGCCGAGAGCGTGATGGGGAACCAGCTATTCGTGGCTCCCAGCAGAACTGCGCGCGCTTCCTCATCGCATTCGTGATCGAAGTGGTCTAGGTGGGGATGTCGCCCTCGGCAACCCGGCAGATTCTCTTTTCCTGCCTTGCCGAAGGCGTGCGCCATGCTTCGGGAGGCCCCACAGGCATCGCATTTCACCCACAGGTTTTCGGTTTGCAGCGATGCGCCGCTCTCGAAGAAGCGCAGCGTGCCCTTGCACGAGCTATTACCACCATGGACGAAGTAGTGCCAAGGGAAATCGTCAAGGTGACCGTTGCGGCAGGCAAGCAGAAAACGTGCGGGGACTGCATCTGCATCCTTTGCCTTCTGATCACCTTTTGAACCGGTGCAACCTTTGTGAACAAAGCGGGTTCTTTCAGCTCGATAGCGATCTGGTTTTATCTCAAACAACTGGTGGTCGTATGGCGACAGAAGGCCGCACTTCACGCAGCGCATCCAGCGAGGGAATGGCCGGACGGGAACACCGATATTGGCCTCAGCCGACCAGATGTCGACGAGTTCACTTTTCTGGAACGGGGGCATCCGCAGGTTCTCGACCTGCGACCCCAGAACCTTCCGAACGGCAGCAAGCAAACGTGCCTCTTGAATCGGCTGACAACGATCCTTTTCCCACGTATCGATGCCGAGGGTCACGACAGAAAGGCTGGGCAGGTCAATCAGCGCACCGGGGCCATATGTCCACAGCAACTGGCTTGGACGTACTTCGCCAACCGGAGTCTTGTTGTTGATGATCATGTTAAGTCCTCATCCTTCTTTGCGGGACGAGGCTTCCAGTCGTGATCGTCCGTGATATGGCTCGTGTTCATGATCAGGCGCACACCGGGCTCGACTTCTCGCATCGACATCGGCACAGTCCAGTTGTCCCAGGCTTGAAGCCCAGGCGACTTGATCAACGCCACGGTCTTGTCTTTGTCAGGGCCACGCTTCTCATACGCCAAAATCCGTCCGCCCTTGCTGACTTCTTTCGCCCATTCGTCGGCGCGCTCTTTCAGTTCAGTCTCAGCCAACTGCTTACGAGCATTGTCTTCGGCAACGTTGCCCGCACGAGTCGCCAACACCTTGATGGCATTGATGATCTCGGCTTGATTGGACATGCTTAGTTGGCCAGCACCTTCGTTCGGGCTGAACCCGTCGTTTTCCAAACGCATCAGACTCAGCAGCGAGCCTGTCAAACCACGATCCATTGCGCGTGGTGAGAACGGCGTTACTGATTGCGCCTCGACGTGTTTGTAAAACGTGGCGTGGTAATGCTCGAAGGTTTCGTAGTGCGACAGGTCGCGCGGTCTCGCCCAGGTCAGGACAGTGCAGACTAAGCCCGGGAAGGAGCGTCCGACACGGCTGGTCGCCTGAATGTATTCCGCGGTTCCCTTGGGTTGCCCGTTCACGGCCATCAGACCGAGTCGGTTCACGTCGACCCCCACGGACAGCATGTTGGTCGCCAAGACCACATCAATGGCGCGCGTGTCACCCTCTTGCCAGCGTGTCACGTACTTACCGGTTGCTGCATCAAACTCGGACTTGAACTTGACCTCCAGGTTATCGAGGTACTTGGGAATGTCCTGGCTTGATACCCGAGACGTCAGCTCGCGGATATTGCTGATGCTGCGTTGTGCCAGTGCGGGCCGCTCCACCATGCTCATCTGCACGCGATAAGAACGCGTCTGCACGTCATCCTCTGCCAGCCGCTTCATGCCGCCCAACTCACGCAGGGAGTTGAAGTAGCCGACCATAGTCATGTACGGATCTGCAGGCTCGCCAAAGCGATCGAACAGTTCTTGCGCTGCCGTCAGGAATGCGGTGTAGACGCGGATCAACATCGCGGGGCGCGAACTTCCGGGTGAGCACACGCCGAGGTAACGCCGGCCTGGCTTGTCTTCGATTGAGCGTTGCACCGAGAAGAAGTTGTCTTCCACATCCAGACCATGCGGTGGAAACACCGAAACGCGACGCATGAAGACGTTGTTTACCTGCTCTTTTGCTTTGCGTACCGTTGCCGTCGAGGCGATGATCTTCGGCTTGACCGTCTTGCCATCAAGCGTCCAACCGCACAATTCATCCACGGCGGTTTCATACAGACCCACCATGGTGCCCAGTGGCCCGCTGATCAGATGGAACTCATCTTGAATGATCAGGTCAGGCGGGCGGATCGGATTGATACTCTTAACTCGGGCAGCAGGTAAATTGCCACTTGCGCGATGCCCAGTGTTGCAATCTGTCCCCTTCCAAAGCAAACCGTGTCGTTCGCACTCCTGACCTACGCGACCAAACAGCGTGCGAACCTGGCCCCGCCACGCCATCATTGCGAACTTATCCACGGTGGCAATCATCATCGTTGGTGGACGATGGTAAATCTCTTCGTCAACAGTCAATACGGGGATGCCATCGCCCTTGGAGAAGTCGCATCGCTTAATTGGGTCACCACAAAAGACCTTTGTTCGACCCAGGTTCTTGTCGACCTTTACATCACGGCCAGGTTTGATTTCTGAACCACACCAAGGACAACTCGTCAATTGAGCTGGTGAAGTAGTTCCAGCTGAATTCCGACCAGGGTTCCGAATAGCTTCAATAGCCTCATGGCTTTCATCTGTAGTACCTGGCGTGACCTTGTTGCCAACCCAGAGGCCGATGGTGAAAGGTTCGGTGCCGAGGGATTTGTCGCCCTTGTCCAGCGCCTCGCGCCGCAACACCTCCATCGCGCAGATCAGTGCCGTGGCTCGCTGGAACTGTTGCAGTGTCAACAGGCGAAGCGTGTAGCGCATGATGACGGCCAAACCGCGCGAGCTGTCGAACCCGCCGAGATTGCCCTGCATGCGCCGGATGGCCATGGTGAACGCCGCCACGCCCAAATAGGCTTCTGTTTTGCCGCCGCCGGTGGGGAACCACAACAGATCGGCATAAGCCTCGACGGGCTGGACGCGATCCGGATGGCTTGGGTCCGCCAGTGATGGGATCGAGAGCAACAGAAACGCCAACTGGAACGGACGCCAGCTGCGGTTTTTCAGCACATCGAACTTGTCGAGGGTAACATCCTCGCCCCGACGCATGGCCAGCGCGTATTGACTGCGCACGCGTTGCGTGGCCATCGCACGGTTGGCGAACCGGAAAGCCGCCAGCGCATTTTCATTGCTCTTCAGCGTGTCGATACCCTGCTGTAGGCGTGTGTGGATCTCTTGGCAACGATCCATCGCCTGTTGCGACTGCGTGTCGTAACCGGTGACTTCGGCACCGACACGGGCGCGCTGTTCATTGATCCACGCGGCGTAGTCCTTGGTCAGCATGCTCAAGGCATCAACGAGCGGATCTATCTCCAAGGTCGCAAGTCGCTGCATGTCGAGCAGGCCACTGCTGACCATCTCGCGCATCGCCGGGCGATCGGATGGATCAAGGCCCGGCGTCTCCGTCACTTGAACCTCGTACTGAGGCATCACCGTGGTGCGCACCTCGGTGGCCAGCGTCACGTCGTCTGCGGTTTCGGCATGGACGGCAACGCCATGGCCCACGGCGAATTCGACGCGGTTGCGATAGATCATCTCCAGTGCTTCACGCTCTGGGTCCATACCGTCTGCGTCCAGCACCGGCCTGCGCCGGAAGATGGCGCGCTTGGCGGCGTCCATCTCTGAACGAACGATCAGCTCGGGCTGGAACACCCACGCCGTATCGCGGTTGGTGTCCGGCTCTTCCTGTGCATTCACCAGGAACAAGGTAACCAGCCGATCGCCATTGGCATTCTTGGCCCGAATGGAACCCTGCACGCGAACTTCCGGGAATTCGTTGTCAGGAGCCTGATGCGGGATCACGCCTTCGGTGAGCGGCAGCACGATCTTGCCGCCACAGGGAATGCGCTGCCACACCTT
>JAKANU010000257.1 GCA_021812315.1 Pseudomonadota bacterium | reverse complement strand
GCGGCCTGGCCGCCGCGGCGGCCGTGCGCGGGCCGCTGGCCATCGTCGTCGTGCACAACGACGGCGGGCGCATCTTCGAGCGCCTGCCGCTGGGCCGCGACGAGGCGCTGGCCCAGGCCTGCGAGCAGTTCTTCGTCGCGCCGCACGGGCGCAGCCTGGACGGCCTGGCCAAATGGCTGATGGTGGGCGCCCTGGTGCTGATGATCGGCGGCATCGTCAACGTGTTTGTCGGCTCCAGTGTCGGCATGATGGTGTTCTCGGTCATGGCCATCGGTATTTTCAGCGCCTATATGCTGTACGACCTGAAACGGATCGTGGATGGAGGCGAGACCAATTACATCAGTGCAACGCTGGCCTTGTATCTCGACATCATCAACGTGTTCCAGAGCCTGCTGGCGCTGCTGGGTATCCTGGGCGGCGAGAGCGACTGAAGCCGCTCATAGCCAAGCAAGAAAAGGCCCGCAACGGGCCTTTTCCCTTTCGCAGGTCATTGGGCCCGATCGAACACCGCAATGCTTTCGACGTGGGCGGTATGCGGGAACATGTTGATGACGCCGATGGCCTGACATCGGTAGCCCCCCTTGTGCACCAGCAAACCCGTATCGCGTGCCAGCGTCGCCGGGTTGCAACTGACATAGACGATGCGCTTTGGTGCCTGCCAGCGCCCGAGGCCAGGCGCGGCCGAGTGCACGCCTGGATCAGGCGCATGTTGACACAAGGCGACCAGCGATTGAATCAGCGCAAAGGCCCCTTCCCGCGGTGGGTCGATCAGCCATTTGTCCGCCACGCCGACTTCGATCAAGCCATCAGCGGTCATTTCAAAGAGATTCTTTGCTACAAATTCAGTAGCGCACAAAGCTTGATTGACAGGCGATAAAGCCTGATTTGACTCATAATTTTGGCGAGACCGCAGGACCAGTTCGGCACTTCCCTCCACACCGAGCACCGAGCCTGCCTGGCTCGCCAACGGCAAGGTGAAATTGCCCAGGCCGCAAAACCAGTCGATGACACGCTCGTGCCGGTGCACCTCAAGCAAGCGCAGGGCTCGGGCGACCAGGACCCGGTTGATCAGCGGGTTGACCTGGGTGAAGTCAGTCGGCTTGAACCACAAACGAACACCAAACTCAGGCAACGCATAGTCCAGGGGTGCAGCACCGGCCTCAAGCGGGTGAGCGGTTTCCGGGCCCCTGGGCTGCAGCCACCACTGCACACCTGGGCGACTTTCAGCAAACGCGCGAAGTCTCTGCAGATCTGCCGCACTGAGCGGCTCAAGATGGCGCAGCACCAGAGCTGTCACAGCGTCGCCGCAGGCCAGTTCAATTTGCGGACAGGTCTGGGCCGCGTCCATGGACATCATCAGCGCTCGCAGCGCAAGCAACAAGGCACTAACCTGCACCGGAAGCACCGGGCATTGCTGCATATCCGCCACATAGCTGCTCTTGCGTTCGTGAAAGCCGATCAGCACCGTGCCCTTCTTGCGCACAAAGCGTACCGACAATCTGGCCCGGTACCGGTAACCCCAGGCCGGACCTTCGATGGGACGCAGCACGGTCCCGGCGCGTACTTTGCCCAGATGCCACAGACTGTCTTCCAGAACCCGCTGCTTGACGGCAACCTGCGCCGCCACCTGCAAATGTTGCATCTTGCAGCCGCCGCAAGCACCCGCATGCAGGCCAAAGTGGGGACAGCCAGGAGTGACGCGTTGTGAGGACTCGCGGTGAATTTGCGTCAGCGTACCCTGTTCCCAGTGATTCTTTCGCCGGTTGACCGTGGCACTGACGACTTCAGACGGCAGGGCTCCTTCGATGAACGCCACCTTGCCATCGCTGTTGTGGGCAACGCCACGCCCCTCCAAATCGAGAGATTCGACCAGGAGCCGGTCCATCAGCGCGGCTTCGCCACCGTCGCGCTCAACGCGCGGGCAGGTATTTGATTGGGTCCACGGGCTTGCCCTGGCGGCGGACTTCGAAGTGCAGTTTGACGCGATCCGCATCGCTGCTGCCCATCTCCGCAATCTTCTGACCTCTGCGCACCGACTGATCCTCCTTGACGAGCAGGGTCTGATTGTGCGCATAGGCACTCAGATAGGTGTTGTTGTGCTTGAGAATGATGAGGTTGCCATAACCGCGCAGACCCGCCCCCACGTAGACGACACGTCCGTCGGCGGCCGCGACCACGGCCTCTCCGGCGACACCGCCAATATCAACCCCCTTGTTCTTGACTTCGTCAAACCCGGCAATCACGCTGCCCGCGGTCGGCCAGATCCAGGTGACGCCATCATCGGGCGCGCCGGCCGCGGGCGCAGTACCACCCGTCGCGGCGGACTCAGGCGGCGCCGGAGCCACGGTCGGCCCAGCCTTCGAAGGGCTACTCGGGGTGCCGGGAGCAGCCGCGACAGGCACGGCGCTGGCGATGGTCACCGGCCTCGTCACCACGGCACCCTGGGTCGGCGGCTCGATGCGCAGAACCTGACCGACTTCGATCCGGTTCGGGTTGTCGACCCCGCTCCAGCGCGCGATGTCACGGACCGACTGTCCATGCTCCAGCGCAATGTGAATCAAGGTGTCGCCTGGTTTGACCGTGTAGTAGCCGGCCTTGCCGGCGTTTTCGGCACCCTGGGGCGGCGGGTTGCTGCCCGCCGGCGCCATGGTCGCCGCGGGTGAAATGATTTGCGCCGACTCCGGTTGTGCCTTGCCCACCACGTTGGCGCGATCCTCCACGGGGGCACGATAGAGCGTCCTGGAGCCACACGCTCCAAGCACGGCCGCCACCAGCACCAGCAGCACCGCTGAACCTTGGCGAGCTTTCATACCAGACATAAGATATCCCTTCACGCGAGGCCCGATTTTAGAGGCACGAATCGAACCGGCTCGAGTACCGTTTGTTGCATGCCCCGCTCGGTCTTGTCGAGTACCCACAGCGCCTGCGGGGCAGACAGTGCCGGACCGCTGGCCACCGGCATCACGATTCGCCCGCCAGGCGCGAGCTGATCAACCCATGCCTGAGGGACGCTCCGGCTGACAGCCGCGGCAATGATCGCAGAATACGGCGCACCCCGCGGGTACCCCAACAGGCCATCGCCAAACAAAAGATGCAGGTTTGGGATGCGGAAATGACGCAGGTTGTCACGAGCCTTTTCGTGCAAGGCGCGCAGTCGCTCGATGCTGTAGACCTCCCCGACGACTTGGCTCAGAACGGCGGCCTGATACCCGCATCCGGTACCGATCTCGAGCACCCGTCCCAAGCGTGCGCTGGCGCCCTGATGGAGCAGTTCCAGCATGCGCGCCACGACGCTGGGCTTGGAAATCGTCTGTCCAAGACCAATCGGCAGGCTGGTATCCTCGTAGGCTTGGGTTCTCAGCGCACTGTCAACAAAGCGATGACGTTCTATCGCGCCCATGGCAGCGAGCACCCGCGCGTCTGAAATCCCCCCCGAGCGCAGCTTGTGTACCAGATTCACACGCGCCGAACCCGAGTCGGCTTCATGGACGCGCGGCGCTGGCCGGGGCAAATCGGCCCTCGCGGGGCGCGGCGTTGAATCGAGCCTGGCCGGAAACGCCGCCCGGGACTTCATGGCGGCGGCGCTCCGGGCGGTCTCAGCCCCGCCACGGTCTGCGCCCAGTAGCCAAGGCGGTCATGGTCCGTCAGGTCCACCTTCAGCGGGGTCATCGAAACGAATCCCTTGCTCGTGGCATGAAAGTCGGTGCCCTCGGCTTCGTCGAGAATCGGTCCAGCCGCGCCGATCCAGTACATGGTCTCGCCGCGAGGACTGGTTTGGGTGATCACGGACTCTGCGGCGTGACGCCGACCAAGCCGGCACAATTTGATGTGACCGAGCTTCTCGAGCGGCAAGTTTGGAATGTTGACGTTGAGCAGCCAGGGGCTGCGACCGATCAGGCTTTGACCGGCAATCTGCAACACCAGATCACGGGCACAACGCGCCGCGGCATCCAGGTGACCCCAATTCTTTTCAACCTGGGAAAAAGCAATCGCCGGGATGCCGAACAGGTAGCCCTCCATGGCCGCACCCACGGTGCCCGAATAAATGGTGTCGTCCCCCATGTTGGCACCGTTGTTGATGCCCGAAACCACCAGATCCGGCCGGTAACCGAGCAGCCCGGTCAGCGCGATGTGCACGCAGTCGGCCGGCGTGCCATTGATGTAGCGGAAGCCGTTGTGCGCCTGGTGCACGTACAGCGGCGAATGC
>JAKANU010000016.1 GCA_021812315.1 Pseudomonadota bacterium | reverse complement strand
CCGATCTAATGATCCTGTCGAACATTTCGGGCCGCACACCCATGGCTGCCAAGCCACCAGGCAGTCCCAGTCTTGCGCACATCTCCTTGATTGCGCCACCGATGTCTGATGCTCGGCTTAAGCCCATGGCAAGCGCCATGCGTTCAAGGCGACGCTCCTTCTGGATCGATTCCGCGCCTGAATTAAACGCGATCACCGCTGGCAGGAACATGGCGTTGAGGGTTCCGTGGTGCAGGCGTGGGTCAACACCACCCAGACTGTGGCTGAGTGAATGTACGCATCCGAGCCCTTTTTGAAAAGCCAGGGCTCCCTGCATCGACGCACTCATCATGTTCAGTCGAGCCTCGCGGTCCGTGCCGTCCCTTGTGGCACGCTCAATGCAAGCCCAGCCCCGTGTCAAACCGTCCAGGGCGATGCCGTCCGCGGGCGGATTGAACGCCGGAGCCATAAAGGTCTCCATGCAGTGCGCGATCGCGTCCATGCCCGTGGCAGCTGTCAGTAACGGCGGCAGGCCCAGGGTCAGTTCCGGGTCGCAAATGGCTGTCTTCGGAACCAGATGCCAGGAATGAAAGCCAAGTTTTCTATGATCGTCGACGATGACGATCGCCCCGCGTGCCACTTCGCTGCCCGTACCGCTGGTCGTCGGCACGGCGATCAAGGGCGCCACCCGCTGCGTGATGCGCGCTGAACCACCTTCAATAGTCGCGTAATGCGTCAGCGGCCCCTCATGGGTTGCTGCAATCGCCACCCCTTTGGCGCAATCGATGGCTGAGCCGCCTCCGACGGCCACCAGACCATCGCATTGGTTGTCCTTGAAGACGGCAGCTGCGGCACGAACTGCAGCCTCGGTCGGGTTCGACGGGGTTTGGTCAAACACCGCGATGGGCAATCCTGACAGAGCATCAATCGCCGTTTGCAGCACCCCGGCCGCCTTGACACCCGGATCGGTGACGATCAACGGTCGAAGAATACCAACACGCTCGCACTCCTGCTTGAGCAGCCTGATGGCGCCGAATTCAAATTGAATCTGAGTCACGTAGTAGATAAGTGCCATGGTGTGGGGCGGTGTAGGATGAAAGCCGCACTTTAACAAGAACTGCCATGAGCCTGCCTGAACCAACGCGACAGAAGTTTCGGTTTTCGCACCGCCTGCGGGTGCGATGGGCCGAGGTTGACATGCAAAAAATTGTATTCAACGCTCACTATCTGATGTACTTCGATACAGCGATCGCCGACTATTGGCGCGAGCTTGCCTTGCCCTACGACGTCACCATGCAGAGCCAGGGAGGTGATCTTTATGTCAAGAAGGCAGTTGTTGAGTACCATGCGTCGGCGCGCATTGATGATCAGCTTGACGTGGCCCTTCGCTGCAGCCGGATCGGGTCCTCGTCAGTCGTCTTCGACGGTGCCATATTCCGTGGTGAACAGAACCTTGTCAGCGGGGAGTTGATCTACGTTTTTGCTGATCCGTCAACGCAAACCTCCAAGCCATTGCCCAATGCGCTGCGCGAAATCATGCTTGCTTACGAGGCAGGCGAAGCCATGGTTCAGATTGATCTGGGTGACTGGTTGAGCCTGGGTCGCGACGTGGTGGCGCTGCGCACCGAGGTATTTCTGGATGAATTGGGGCTGTCGGGACAATCGCAAGAGGACGCCGGCGACCCGCAAGCCATTCACGCTATGGTGCGCAATCGCCTGGGTTTGCCCGTCGCCACCGGGTGCTTGTTGCAACGTACGCCCGGCGTCGGGCAGATCGGCCGCATAGCGGTAACCCGCGTGCTACGTGGCTCCCGTCTCGGGCGTCAGATGTTGGGCACTTTGCTGGAGGCTGCGGCCAAACGCGGTGATCGAGAAGTGACGCTGTTATCGCCGCTCGCCAACCAGGGTTTTTATGCGAAGCTCGGCTTTGTGGCGCGCGGCGAACCATTTGATGAGGCTGGTGTTGCGCACACCGAGATGGCCCGACACCTATGAGCGACGTGGCTGATCAAGAAGAATCAAAGATCGGCCAACAAGGGGTAGGGCGGCGCCGCCACGCTCAGGGCTGGGCCGTTGACGGTACGCAAGCGCAGGCCCGCGGAACCCGCCGCAGCGATCTGCATCGAGACGATCGCGTCAAACCGCCTCCGGGAGACTTGGCCGCTTGCGCCACGCTGCCGCAGGGCTGCGTTTCGTCATCGATCTGAAATAATTCGTCGCCCGCACTCATCGGTTCGTCCGAGTGCGCCAGGTAGGCTCGACGCTTGAGCGTGCCGCGAAACTGGCTGCGTGCGACAACCTCCTGCCCGGGGTAACAACCCTTCTTGAAACTCACGCCGCCCACTGACTCGTAGTTGAGCATCTGCGGCACAAACCTGTCCACAATCGGTGCGCTGATCATCGCAATGGCACTGCGCACCTCGCCCCAGAGCCAGGTCTCTTGGCTCAGGCTGATCCCTGTTGGTGCAGCCTCGGTGACCGGAGCCACCCACAAGCCACGCGAGGCACTGTCAACGCCCGGCAGGATGACCACGGACGCAGCGCCAATATCGAGTTTGGACCAAGGCGCACGCGCGTCACCCGCTATCGAATCAATAGCGTCACCAGCCAACCCATATAAGGCAAAATCAGCGCTGGCCTCGCTTAGCCTGGCCTTGGCCCGAAGAACGAACATCGATAGGCGTTTGACCGTATCCGCCAGCAGGTCCCGGCTGCAAACCAGCAGGATCTCGGTCGGCCCGCGCTGCAGCGCGAAAAAACTCGCGAGCATGCGACCCTTGGCATTGCAGTAGGCAGCCAGTCGCGCCTGCGACGGCCCGAGCGATGTCAGGTCCTGGGTCAGCTGGCTTTGAAGGAAGCGCGCCGCGTCAACACCCTCGACGCGGATAACGCCAAGATGGGTCAGCGGCACCACGCCCTCAAGTTTCGTTGTCATAGTGTGAATTATCATCCCGTCTTGATTTCATGGAAGGCGGTAGGGGGGTGCGTCGAATTTTCTATTTTTCGCTAGGCCTGTTGGCAGTGTTCGCCGGAACAATCGTGTGGTGGCTCAATCAGGATCTTGCGATGAGCGCCGATTCGCTGGATCTGTCTGTGCCACCCGGCACGCCCGCGCGTGGCGTGGCACAACTCGTGCGGGACGCTGGTGTGGAGGTCAATCCGGTCCTCCTGTATTGGTGGTTTCGACTCTCCGGGCAAGACCGGCAGATCAAGGCCGGCAGTTACGAAATCGAGCGCGGTTCTTCGCCACGAAGTTTATTGCGCAAACTGGTCCAGGGCGAGGAGGCTTTGCGTGCAGTGACCCTGGTGGAAGGATGGACCTTCCGGCAGGTACGCGAGGCGCTCTCAAAAGCGGAGCTGCTCACGCCCGAATCCAAAGGGATGCCGGACTATTTGATCATGAAAGTGATCGGAAAGCCGGGTCTTGCACCGGAGGGAAGATTTTTCCCCGACACCTATACCTACGCCAAGGGCGCCAGTGACATGTCGGTGTTGCAGCGCGCAATGCGCGCGATGGACAAGAACCTGGAGGTCGCCTGGAGTCAACGCGCTGTGGATACACCGTTGCGAAGCGCGCAAGAGGCGCTGGTACTCGCCAGCCTGGTTGAGAAAGAGACCGGTCTTGCCAGCGATAGGCCAATGATTGCGGGCGTCTTCACGAACCGCCTGCGCCTGGGAATGATGCTGCAATCCGATCCGAGTGTTATTTATGGCTTGGGGGATGCGTTTGATGGCGACTTGCGGCGCCGCGATCTTCAGACGGATAGCCCGTGGAACACTTATACCCGCACTGGGTTGCCAGCGACGCCCATTGCCATGCCTGGCCAGGCCTCGTTGCTGGCGGCTGTCCACCCGGCGGCGACGCCTGCGCTGTATTTTGTCGCGCGTGGCGACGGTAGCAGCGAGTTCAGCGCCAATCTTCAGGAGCACAATCGAGCCGTCAACAAATATCAGCGTGGGCAATAGGCAGATGAGTGGCTTATTCATAAGTTTCGAAGGGATTGACGGCGCCGGAAAGTCGACCCACATCGAAGCGCTGGCGCAGGCTTTTCGGGAGCAGGGCCGACGGGTGAGCATCAGCCGGGAGCCTGGCGGCACGCCGCTCGCGGAACAACTGCGCCGCCTGGTTCTGAACGACGCCATGGACGCGATGACCGAGGCGCTGCTGGTATTTGCCGCCAGGCGCGACCATTTGCAACAGGTCATTGAGCCAGCACTGGCTCGCGGGGAAGTCTTGCTTTGCGACCGCTTCACCGACGCAACCTTCGCCTATCAGGGCGGCGGACGCGGGTTCGATCTGGACGTGCTGGCGTTTCTCGAACGGACCGTGCAGACGGTTCCCCGGCCGGGCGGGCCACTGGTTCGACAGCCGGACTTGACGATCTGGTTTGACCTAAGTGCTGAGATTGCCGCGCAGCGCCTATCCGGCGCGCGATTGCCAGACAAGTTTGAGGCCGAGCCGGTGGAGTTTTTCCGGCGCGTTTCCGCGGGCTATCGGCAGCGGATGTTGCACACTCCCGGTCGGTTTGCGCGCATTGAGGCCGGTCACGCTCGCGAGGCAGTATGGCAGGCGGTACTCGATGCCGTGCGTGCGCGAGGTTGGCTGGTGTGACTCAAGCCCCCGTCGCGCCGTGGATCGCCGCTCAGGCCGCGCAACTGCTCGCGCAGCGCGGGCACGCCTGGTTGCTGGCGGGGCCGTCGGGGCTCGGACAATATGAACTTGCCCTGTCCTTGGTTCGTGCCTGGCTATGCGAGCGACCAACGGCTGCGGGTGCTTGCGGGACATGCGGAAGTTGCCACGCGATCGACGTGCGCACTCATGCCGACTTATGTGTTTTGATGCCCGAGACCCATTTACTTGAGTTTGGCTGGCCGCTAAGCGAGAAGGCGCAGTCCGAGCTTGATGATAAGAAGCGAAAGCCGAGCAAGGAAATCCGCGTTGACGCCATGCGCGATGCCCTGGAGTTTGCGCAGCGTACGAGCGCCAGGGGGCGCAGCAAGGCGATTCTCATTTTTCCCGCAGACCGAATGAATGCCGTGAGTTCCAACGCCCTGCTAAAGACGCTAGAGGAACCGGCGGGGGACCTGAAGTTTGTCCTGGCCAGCGAAGCCGCCCACGAGCTGTTGCCAACCATTCGCAGCCGATGCCTGGCGCATGCCATGTGGTGGCCGCGAACCCCGGATGCGCTGACCTGGCTCGAAGGCGGTGGTTTAACCACGGACCAGGCCAGGACCATGCTCGGTGCCGCGGGGGGGCGTCCGCAGGATGCCCTGCGATTGGCCGCTTCGGGAGTGGCAGCGCAGGACTGGGTCGGGTTGCCAGCGGCGCTGGCGCGCGGCGACATCTCGGTCCTCAAGGACTGGGCACCCACGCAGGTACTTGATGCCATGCACAAGCTTTGCCACGATATGCTTGCGGTGGCGGTGGGAGCCGGGCCGAGATTTTTCGCCGGCGCTGACCTGCCTCCCGCTGGCCGCGTAGAACGTTTGACCGCTTGGTCCAAGGCCTTGGGCATGGCTGCGCGCGACATTGAACACCCCTGGAATGGCGGCTTGCTGCTGGAAACGCTTGTGAGCCAGGCCCAACTGGCCCTAAACTCAGGGCATCAGGCATAACCCATGAACAATTCAGCGACATCGACCGCGCGGCCCAGCGTCATTCAACTGGCCATCAAGGAGAAATCGGCGCTCTACGCTGCTTACATTCCGCTGTTTTCGACGGGTGGTGTGTTTATTCCAACCTCGCGCGAGTACAAACTCGGTGACGACGTGTACGTGCTGCTTTCGTTGCCAGACGATCCGCAGCGTTACCCGGTTGCGGGCAAGGTGGCGTGGGTCACACCGGCGAAGGCGGCCAACAACCGCACCCAGGGCATAGGAATTCTTTTCCCCACCGATGAAAAGTCGCGCTCGCTCAGACTCAAGATTGAAGAACTGCTGGGCGTGCACATGGGCTCCGACCGCCCGACTCAGACCATTTAGGCGGTTTGACGAGTCGGCGCAATCAAGGCTGCCACAGCATCGGCGCAAGCATGTTCACGGATTCGCATTGCCATCTGAGTTTTCCCGAACTCATCACGCAACTGCCGGAGATCCGCGAGTCCATGAAGGCCGCGAACGTCGGACGGGCCCTGTGCATTTGTACCTCGCTCGAAGAGTTCTCCACCGTTCACGGTCTGGCGCTTCGCGGTAGCGAGTTCTGGGCAACTGTCGGTGTTCATCCTGACAACGAGAATGCGAGCGAGCCCGGCATTGACCGCTTGCTGCAGCTAGGAAACCTGCCGCGGGTGATCGGGATCGGTGAAACCGGGCTCGACTACTACCGGCTTGGCGAGCGCAGTGTGGCCGACATGGCCTGGCAACGCGATCGCTTCCGCACCCACATCCGGGCTGCCCGCGAGCTCGGGCTGCCTCTGGTCGTGCACACCCGTTCCGCGGCCGACGACACGCTGTCGATTCTGCGCGAGGAGGGCGAAGACGGCGGTGCTGGCAGCGTTGGTGGGGTTTTCCACTGTTTCACGGAAACGCCAGCCGTGGCACGGGCCGCCCTGGATATGGGCTTTTATATCTCTTTCTCCGGAATCCTGACGTTCAAAAATGCCCACGAGTTGCGCTCGGTTGCCGGGTTTGTGCCACTCGATCGCATGTTGATTGAGACTGACAGCCCCTATCTGGCCCCGGCGCCATACCGCGGGAAAGTGAACAATCCCTCGTATGTCCCACTCGTTGCAGCCTGCTTGGCGGACCTCAGGCACTGCAGGGCGGAACAGATTGGCGAACTGACAAGTTCGAATTTTGACACCCTGTTCAGACGGGTGCTATCGTGAGTACAAGACGATTTCTTGATCTAATGTATTACATTAGAAAAGCTGTTTATCTTGTTGTTATAACAGTACAATCTACAGCTCATTCTGGTTCTTATGATGATTTTTTTTCCGCCGTTCGAGTCGACGATGTTGATGTCATCAAGGTCTTGCTCAGCCGAGGATTTGACGTCAATACGGTCGATTCGGCTGGCGAAACGGCCCTGCTGCTGGCAGTGCGGCAGGACTCGCTGAAGGTCGCCGCATTTCTGGCGGCCTGGCCGCAGACCAAGGTGGAGGCACGCTCGCAGCGCGACGAGAGTGCGTTGATGCTCGCCTCGTTGAAGGGGCTTGAGCCACTGTGCGAGGTGCTGATCGCACATGGCGCGGACGTCAACAAGCCTGGGTGGACACCGCTGCACTACGCGGCCACCAACGGTCATCTGGCGGTGATGACGTTGCTCCTGGAAAACTACGCCTACATCGACGCCGGTTCACCCAACGGCACGACGCCGCTGATGATGGCTGCGCACTACGCCAATGCCGCCGCCGTCAACCTGCTGGTCGAGGCCGGGGCCGATCCTTTGCTGAAGAATGACCTGGGCCTGTCGGCGCTTGAATTTGCAAGAAGTGCGCAGCGCCTCGACTCCGCGGAGATCATTGCCCGTGCCGCTCGCGCCCGGCAGCCGAATAAGGGCTCGTGGTAGACGCATCCCCAATTTACTTTATACGATGTATACCTCGCTAAGACTTTGATTTAATTGAAGATTTTTCCAGCGCCGGTAAAAAAAGGGCGCATTGGGAAGCCAGAACAGCCTGCTTTTCAGGGCGCGAGGCGGCATCATTGGCACGCAGCATCCTCAGTCGCGAAGTAGCGCAGGCAGCACGCCAAGGCCGGGCAGGGCGCATCCCTGCGATGCTGTCCCGTGGCAATCGTTGACCGCTCGGGTAACCCTCCCGGCGCTTCGCTTCGCTTACATGGGGCCATGCCCCATACCCCAACTGCGGGCCCCCCCCGCCTTCAATGGCCTTGAGCTGGTACGCAGCTATACCGCCAACATGATCCAGCCAGGTCAGCACAGTGGCCGCAGCCGGGTGCAGTTCCTGATCAGCCTGAACCTCTGCGACCGTGTAAAGCAACTCAGCAGCAGCGCGAACCCTCTCCCAATCCTTGGGGGTCATAGCTCACCCCCTTGGACGCTATTTGGCCGGGTGCCTGAGATGCCACTGCGCAAGCCTGGCCCGATCTGCTTTGCTTGGCTTGGCCGGTAGCACTGGCTTGGGGTCAGTGTCGAAGACTGGAGCCGTGAGCGTGGGGCGCTCTGGCCTTGCAGCGAATGCCGGGGTAACTGGCGTGGCTGGCTTTGCGGTAACGCTCGCTTCAATGCTCGCCGGTGCGGTTGAAGCATTTTTGCTGGCGTGTTGCAAATAGGCGTCAAGTGCGACGCCAACGAGGGAATTAAGGGAGATTCCGACCCGCTCGCAGTAGGTGCGTGAAGCGAGATCGAGGGCAGGAGAGAGTCTGATATTAAGGGCCATGGTGCCATCATGGTATCAGATTGGCCCCATGCCGGCCCTATTATCGGTTTGATATCCCCGTGATTACCATGGGGGGCGCTTACGCAGCGCGGGTGGCTGGGCTGGCTTGAGAGACTTGCATAATTCACTGTAGCATGGCCCAGCTTGAGCGGCAACGACCCATTTTCAGGGGCGACTGCCGGGCGCACGGGCGCTTGCGCTTGCCCGTGCTGCCCATCAGCCGCCGCTGAGTTCAGGAGCTTGCGCAGTCTGGCCGCTTCCGTGTAGGCGGCATCGAACCCGTCAGCCCGACGCACCAGCAGCGACCACCAAGAGCCATCCTGTGGTGCGATCTGGCGGCCCTCTGGCGTGATCAAGACGTCACCCTCAAGACGCCAACCGGCCCAAGCCTTGCCGGGTAGCTCCAGCCGGGCCAGAACCCGCAGCAGCTTATAGACGGCGTACGGGATGCGATGAGCGCCGCACTCCCAGTTATGCCAAGTGCGATCCGTGACCTGAAAGTATTTCCCGGCGTCCTCGATGGACCAGCCAAGGCGTATCCGGGCATAGTGCAGCCGGGAACCAAGCTGGGCGCGGGTTTGCGGGTCATGGGGACAGGTTTTGCGGTAATTTGACCTGTGACTGTACTTCATACGATGTATATTATGTTAATATCATGAGGTCTTCTGCACAATGCTGCTGGATGCAGGCCTCAGGAAACGGAAAAGCTGACCGTTGGAGCACTCAGATCAGCGAACGAGGACCCTAGCGCAATCTCTCCCCGCCCGTGCAGAACACATTCCTCGCGGCGTAGCAGCAGGTCCGAGCCGCCGCCGGAGAAACGCAGCCAGCAGCCGTAGGAACTCACGTCAACCAGCGTCATGCTCCCATTGCGCCAATCGATGCGCGCGTGCGAGCGCGAAACCCTGGGATCGTCGACGACAAAGTCGGCCTGATGCAAGCGACCGATGTGAATTGGCATCTCGAAGGCCTTGAACGACTTGGTCAGTGTCAACCAGGTCAGCTCGATCTGCCCACCCAGCACGTCTGTGGTCTCCGGATCTGGCAGCGGTATCAAATCAGACTGCATGGTCAGCAAGGCCGACGAAGCGTCGTCTTCCCAATCCACCTGGTACACAGTACAGGGCTCAGCGCGACCCCGGATGCTGATCGGGCCAAGCATGCGAAAGCGCACACCCTCGGTTTCATCAGCTCCGTCGAGTGCGGCACCGTTGGCCCATATCTGATGCGGTCCCGTCAGGTCGCTCAGGCGGGCAGCGACGTTCACCGCGTCGCCGTAACAGTCACCGGCTACAAGTTCAACATCGCCGCTGGCCACACCAACGCGTATCGGCATGACCGCGGCCGGCGCAATATTGGTCATGCGCTTTTGATGCTTGCGCTGAATCTCCACCACGGCGACGATGGCCGAGTGGCTGTCATTGAACAGGGCCAACACGCCGTCGCCAAGCATCTTCACAACGCGCCCGCCGTGCGCCTGCACAATCTTGGCAATCCAGTTGGTGATCTCCGTGACCGCCAGCGTCGCCTGCGCGTTACCCAGGGACTCAAAGACCCTGGTGCTACCGAAAAGATCGGTAAAGACGACCGTGGAGTGGATGCTCATTCGAACCGGAATCTAATTGTCTGAGTTGGGTCAGAGTTTAGGTCATATTGCGTCCTGCGGACACCGGCCCCCAAAAGAGTAGCGCCTCGCGCCCCTGCACGGCGAGGTCAACCTTGGCCCCCACGGGCAGCAGGACCTTGGTCGCGACATGGCCGTAGGGCAAATTCGTCAGAACCGGTACCTTGACCCGGCTGCGCAGCCAATCGACAACCGACAAAAACCGGTAGCCACGATCGTGCGCAACCAGCTTGTACTCAGTGAATTGACCCAGCACGACGGCCTTCTGGCGCGCCAGCACACCGGCGAGCAGGAGCTGCGTCAACATTCTCTCAACCCGATACGGGTGCTCAGCGACGTCCTCCAGAAAAAGAACGCCGCCCTTGATCTCTGGAAAGTAGGGCGTGCCAAGCAGCGAGGTGAGTACCGACAGATTGCCGCCCCAAAGGATCGCCTTATGACACAATAATGAGTCCACAACAGCCGCCTGGCTTGCATATTCAGCTACTGAATCAATAGCGACCCGACGTGCTTGAGGAAGTTGACGCCAGCCCGCGCCCTCGCCTCGCCCGACCACGAGATCCTCAAAACAGGCCTGCATGATGTCATCCGGCTGCTTGCCCTCGCCGCCGACTCCAAAGCCCTCACAAAGCGCCGGTCCAGCCCAGGAAATCGCCCCGGTGCGCGCCAGCAGCGCACTCTGAAACGCTGTGAAGTCGCTGATGCCGACAAATTGCGTACCCCTCTCGACGGCTTTGGCGACGCTGCGATAGCGAATGCCACCCAGGATGCGGCTGAGCCCGTAACCCCCTCTGGAAATCAGGGCCACGTCAGCACCGCTGGCCGCCGCCCGATGAATCGCCGCCAGCCGTGTCTGATCGTCGCCGGCAAAACGCAAATGTGATGCCAGCGCCGACGGATCAATCTCCACGTCATACCCCAGCGCACGCAGGCGTGCCACGCCGCGCCGGAAGGCAGCCTTGTCTCGCACTGCACCCGAAGGGGAATAGATGTAAATGTGTTTTGTCATGGCAAATGCGTTCAGGATCGCGGCACAAAGTGCTTGACGGCCGCGTGGGCGACATCTTCGCCTTGTTCGGGCACAAAGTGCCCTGCCTGATCCAGCAGCATCGGTGGCGGGCAGCCCCGGATGACCGTTCTGAGTTCCTGCATTACCGGCAAACCGAGCACCGGGTCCTGCACGCCCACCGCCATCAAGCTCTGCCCGCTCCATTGAGTTTGCCAGAACTCCCGCGCCAGCCTCGATTCTGGGGCTCCGTTGGCGGTGATTGTGTCGGGGACCATGGCCGGAAAGGCGCGCGTGGCAGCGCGGTGCCCACTGTCGGGAAACGGTGCCTGGTAGGCCGCACATTCTGCGGCACTCATCTGCGGGTTGCCCCGCGCGAAGAGTCGGCCGATATCAAAGTCAGGCTTGTTGGCGCACATGTCACGCCAGGCGAGAAAGCCGGGGCTCAGCGCGGTGTCGCCACAGGCCAGGGCCGTGTTCATCACGAGCAGTCCGGCGTAGCGCCCGGGTGCCTGCATCGGCAGGGTAAGCCCCAGCAGGCCACCCCAATCCTGCACTACCAAAATGATGTTCTTCAGGTTCAGCCTCTCGATGAATTCCAGCAGAACCTGCCGATGCCAGGTGAAGGTATGAAAACTGTCCTTCTTCGGCTTGTCACTCTTGCCGAAGCCAATCAGATCGGGCGCGACGACACGTTTCCCGTCGGCCAGGAAGACCGGAATCATCTTTCGGTACACATAGCTCCAGGCAGGGTTTCCGTGCAGGCATAGATAAGTCAGCGACGCTGACGGGTTACCCTCGTCGAGGTAGTGCAGCCGCAAGCCATCCAGGGCCGGCAAATCGCTCAAATATCGCGCCGCCCAGGGGTAGTCTGGCAGGCCGTCAAACTGCCCATCCGGGGTACGCAAAGCATCCTCACGCACGATCTGGCTTTTCATTCGCATCTCCTCGCGCCGGTCTTGAAAAAAGGTCCGCAACAGCACTGAACATTCGGCGCCAAGCACGCCACCCTGTACTTGAGTCTGATGATTGAGCTGCCGGTTGTCAAACAAATTGATCACCGATCCGGCCGCGCCCGTCTTGGGATCAGCACTACCGAATACCACGCGGCGCAGTCTCGCGTGCAAGGCAGCACCGACGCACATGGCGCACGGCTCGAGCGTGACAAACAGTTCGCAATCGTTGAGCCGGTAATTGCCAAGATGCCGCGCAGCCCTCTGCAGGGCCAGCATTTCTGCGTGCGCACCTGGATCGGAAGCGCCGATGCAATGGTTACGTCCGGCACCGACGATCTGCCCATCATGTACGACCACCGCCCCGACCGGCACCTCACCCGCCGCTGCCGCGAGCCCCGCCTGCTCAATGGCCGCTCGCATGAAATATTCATCGGGCCGAGCCGCCATCAACGCCCTACTTCTGCTCGGGCTCGGCGCGTGGCTGCGCCATTGCCGCCTCCAGCGCCTGCTTGTATTGCTGCTGTGTTTGCACAGCCTGCTGCCGAACCGTGACGGGTGGCGCATCCGCACCGGGCGCCGAAGCTGTGGCTGCCGGCGGCGTCAGCACGGGAGTCGCCAGACGGTTCGCACCAAGCTGCTGCTTGATCAGCAGACCCACAATGGCCAGGGCCAGCAACAGGCTGGCGATACCAAAAAGTCCTTTCACCATCATTCTCCTGATTCGGGTTGCGCACTGCCGATGCCCAGGCGTTGCATCCAGCCGGCCAGCATGCGCTCATTGTCATTGCCCTGTGCGTACATCGCCTGCATCGCCAGATGCGATTCGGGCCGATGCTGGTTGAGTTTGAGTTTGCACTGCAGTTCGGTGACGCGCAACTCGAAGCCGACGATGGCGCCCAGCATCTTGCGCGTGAAGTCCGGATCCAGCGAGCGCCACTGCGCCGCATAGGCAGGCTCGTGATCGCCGATGATCTTCTTGAGCAGCCTGTCTTTGCCGTCGGCGTCGTCGATCAGCCTGGCCTGGACCACGCAGTGCACCGCAAGATAGTTCCAGGTCGGCACCCTGGCCAGGTCCGGGTACACGCGGGGCGAGAGATAAGCGTGCGGCCCCAAGAACGTGACCAATGCCTGCGGTCTTGCAATGAGGTATTGCCAATGCCGGTTGACCCTGGCGCAATGCCCCAGCAAGATCGCCAGGGCACCGTCGGACGGCTCGGCCTCTTGCAAATGCAGTGGCAGATGCGTGACGAAAGGCGCCCCACCATCATCGGTACTGATCAGGCTGGCAAACGGATGCTCGCGCATCAGGGTGATGGCATGCTTTGCGTCTTTTGCGTCAAATTGAGGTGGCAGGTACATCGGCGCCTCGATTCGCTTATTTCGCTCTTGGTACCATGCAAAAGGCAGCGAGCTTGTTGCCGTCGAGATCGCGGAAATAGGCGCCGTAGAAGTCATCCCCACGCAGACCCGGCGCGCCTTCATCGCGACCACCGAGGGCAAGCGCCTTGGCATACAAAGCGTCAACCTGCGCTGTATCTTTCCCGGTGAGCGCAACCATCGTGCCATTGCCCACCGTCGCAGCCTTCCCATCGAAGGGTTTCATGACACAAAAAAGCGGCTTGTCAGGCGCCACGCCCCAACCGACGCCGCGTTCGGATTCAAAAAAGTGCTTGGCCCCCATCAGGGCCAGCAGATCATCGTAGAACGCAGTGGCGCGGGGCAAGTCGTTGGTGCCGACGCAGGTGTAGCCGATCATATGAACTCCTTTTGTACAGACTTGATTTCACAATACGATGCTGGACACTCGTTGTCCAGCGCCGGTTTTCACAGGCACGCATGTGATTAGATCACGGCATCCACGAATTCCATCGTGAAGCGCCAATCCTCCAGAAAATCGCGGCGATGCAGAAGTAGAATTTGCCGGCCCCGAAGGGCCGCCTGCCAGGATTGCACCCCAGCAAGAGATGCGTTTTCGGCAAGTAAGCCAGTCCTGCTACCCTTGACCCAATTCAACCATGGTCCCGATGAGACGGAGAGGCAAAGATGCGATCCATCACAAATTTGTTCATAGCCCTGGTGGCAGCCTTTATCCTCAGCGCCTGCTCAAGGGAGCAGTCAGCCGAGACGAAGCCAGTCGAACCTGTTCCGACCACCGTCTCAGCAGCAGCCTCAGTGGCTGTCGCAGTGGCGATGCCGGCGACCGAGGCTGTCAAACAGAAGGTTGAAGAGACACCGGCTGCAGTCAAGACCGAGGTCAAGAAATCGGTCGGAGTCGTCAAGGAGCAAACTGCGGCGGCGACAGAACAGGCCAAGGCGGCGGTGACCGCTACTGCGGGCAATGTCAAGGAGACGGCTGCAGCAGCCGTCAAACCCGAGGCAAGCGGCGCAAAAATGCCAACAGTCGTCACCTACACGGCGTCGATGGGCACAGTAACTTTCGACCACGGCAGTCACGCCGGGCGACTGGCCTGCAGCAAATGCCACTCAACCGAGCCGCCTGCCACCATCGTCATCGACAAGGAAGTCGCCCACGCCCTGTGCAGAAACTGCCACAAGGCCGAGGGCGGCAAGGCCCCCACCGTATGCGCTGGCTGCCACGTCAAATGACCTGCCCCCAGGGCTCAAACCGCACACGACGGGCGCTTTCATTCCCACTCTATTGTCAACAAGGCTGGACGCCTACAGTTGTATATAGGCACAGAAGACATCATTCGAATTGGGCAATTACCGTCATATTTACCGTCATTTCTTGAACAACAAATGGGAATGATTGTCCCAGTACGCGCCAGCGAACGGCATGGCTGCAACAGTTTCCTACCCAGCTTGTCTTGTCCCCCGACACGCCGGGTAGTCAACGCAGCCCCAGAAGGCACTGCCTGCACTGCGACCTTGCTTGGCCGTGCGGCGCACCATGGGCTTTGTGCACAGTGGGCATAGCGGCTGTACGGCCCCCTTGGGGCGAGCAGTGTCAGTTTGTGTCACTGGCTCTCTGGTCCTCCCCTGAACTTCATGCTGTGCGTGCTTGATCATCTTCAACAGAATTGGTCCGTCCACCAAAGTCACGTTGCGGCCACTTGCGAAGCTCCTGGCCTCGTCAGTAAACCGACCCGAAGTGACAACAAACCCACCAACCGCACCATTTGCGGCCATCACGCCATAGAGCTCACGCATGATCGCGACCCCGACTTTGAATGCCTTCCACTGCTTGCACTGGACCAGAAACTTCTCCCCCTCTTTGCGCAGCACCAGATCGACACCGCCATCGGCCCCGCCGCCGCCGGTCTCCGCTACTTGGTAACCTTGAAGCCGAAACGCTTCGCCGACAAGAAGCTCAAATTGTTGCCAGCTCATCCCGTACAGGGCATCGGCGGCTTGGCCGCTGCTTACATTGGTGACCAGAGTTAGACGTTGACGGCGACGGTAGGCAGACACCGCAGCGCCAGCCAGGCACAGCAGGGGCACCAGATACTGCCCACCAGTGGCCAGCCCTTGCCAAACGCTCTGAATCATGAGGTCACTGAGATGCCCAGGCGTGATGTTGGCGACCATCTCTGTTGTAGCAACTCGGTGCAGCAGCACGTACGACACTAGAGCCAGCGTGCAACCGGCCCACCATGGCAGCATGGCGACGATGTCCATAAAGTCCTCCGCTGCGCTACTTCTTTTTCTAGCCATCTGGTTGTTTCCCTGGGTTATTTCTGAACCATATCAGTGCTGTCTAAACCTCGCACATGCTGAATCAAGCCATCGCAAGCATCTTCAATCAAGTCCAGCACCTGCTCGAATCCATTGTCGCCGCCGTAGTACGGGTCAGGCACGACCTGGCTGTCATTGCGTAAACAGAACTCCGTCAGTCGTCGAACCTTGTGTCTATGTATTTGGGAGCACTGTTCCTGAACCATGTCCAGGTTGTCCAAGTCCATGACCAGAATGAGATCGTGTCTGTCAAAGTCTGCTGCCTGAATCTGCCGTGCGCGCAAGTTCGACAAGTCGTACCCGCGCTTGGCCGCATGAACCTGTGAACGCTCGTCTGGTGGACTGTTCGGGTGATAGTTGTGAGTGCCAGCCGAATCGACCGCCACCGCGTCTGACAAACCCTGTTGCCGGATCTTGTGCCGAAACACGCCATGCGCTGTGGGGCTGCGGCAGATGTTGCCCATGCAGACGAAGAGAACTGAGTAGGTGGCCATTGATCAGATCGTCGGCTGTATCGTCAACCCCTCAGCCGCAAAGGGTCGCAAGAACTCCGTGCTGTGCTGGGCGGGAGCCTGCAGCCAGTCCTGATAGCGTTCAGTCGGCAGGATCACGACCATCCGCTTCTCGTCGGTCGGCTTGTGGAACATGCGCATCAGCGGGTGCTCATCGGCGTTGACTGTGAGCATCGTGTAACTGTGGACAATGTCGCCCTTGGGTGACTTCCAGGAGGACCAGAGACCGGCAACGCCCAGCGGTTGCCCGTCGGTGCGCACGATCTGGGTGGGGACCGATTTGCCGCTGCGCCAGTCCGGCTCGAAGATGGATTCTGCCGGGATGATGCAGTGCTGGGCACGCTGCCAGGCATCCCTGAAGCTGGGCTTGCTGGCGGCCGTCTCGCTCCTGGCATTGAAGGTATGCCGGGCAATCTTGGTGTCCTGTGACCAGTGCGGGACGAGACCGAATATTCCCGTCAGGGCTTCGCAGCTTGATACGGCCTCGTCGCCGACGTCAGCATGCGGATGACGCCGAATAAAGGCTCCCAGGTACCCGGGCCACAGGTCCCACTTGCCAGGCTCGACGGCCGGCTCGACGCCGAAGTAGCGGCGGTACTTGTCCTGTTCTTTGAGTGCTTGGTAGTGGCTGCACATCCGATCATGTTACAGGCGGAAATGGTGTTGTTTGAGCACTGGTCGTAGCTGCGCCTCTCAGCCGAGGGTTAAGGTCGCAGTAAATGACGATCTGAATGTCGGTAGCGGAGTCATTGGTGAGCTTTTGGAAGCCGCCGTCGTCTGACCGGTTTGCAGCTAAACGGTCATCGGGTCTACGACTGCGAATGGCTCTTGACAACCAGTACCAGACAGTCGCCGCATGTCTTCCATTGCAGTCATAGACGCAACGCATAAATCAACAGCGGTCATTCCACAGTCGAAAGACGACTTTCCATTTGGTGGATCCGATCGAATTACTGTGCAGCAGCGAATCGCCCTTCAGAGCCAGCGTCGAAGTCTCCATCGACGGCGACCCAGGACGCATGGTCGCCTGATGCTGGTGGCCGCTTTTTCGCCAGGGAACGAGACCATTCGGGGGCTGCGTGCGGCGTCTCAAAAAAGATGCTTGTATACGGTGGTGCGGGAAATCCCAACCTTGCGGGCGGTTTCGGAGATATTTCCACCTGAATTGGCATACACGGTTCGGATTTCCAAACAGCGGTGTTCATTGAGCGGGTGGCCACGACAACCGTCACAGACCTCGCCAGCCACGTGATCGGTGACCGACAGGTCATCAAAGGAATCTTCGTCGATGAATTCCATATGCCGGCGCACTAGCGCACGCTGCAGTGCTCCACGGAGTTGGCGAACGTTGCCCGGCCAGTCGAACCTGCGAAGACGCTCGACTGCGGCGTCGGTGATGGCCGCTTCGGGCGCGAGTTCTTCCACAAGTCGCTTGACAATCTCCGCAAAGTCCTGCCGTCGTCTGAGCGGTGGAAGCTTCAGGGTGTAGGAATTGAGCCGGTACAACAGGTCGGGGCGAAATTGCCGGTTGGCGACCATTTCCGTCAGATCACGATTGGTCGCCGAAATGATCTGGACGTCCACCGTTCGGGACGTCTTGCCGCCCACCGGACGCACTTCCATGCTGTCGAGAAAGCGTAGCAGCGACGTTTGGGCAGCCAGCGGAATCTCTGCCACCTCGTCGAAAAACAGCGATCCACCATCGGCCAGACGTGCCAGACCCGGCGCGCCGTCACGGTTGGCATCAGTGAAGGCGCCACGTTCATGGCCGAAGATTTCGGAGACAAACAGCGCCTCCGGAATGCCGCCGCAATTCAAGGCCACGAATTCGCCCTTGCGGCCACTGAGCGTATGCACGTGACGGGCCATCAGTTCCTTGCCTGTCCCTGTTTCTCCCTGCAAGTGGATCGGCATCCTGAGCTGCGCTGCCTTGGACAGGCCCGCCATGCTGTGGTTAAGTTGGGAATCCCGACAAACGAACCCGATGTCGTGCGTTTCACGAACGATGGCAACGGGCAGGGTACGGGCCGAGCCGACAATCATCCCATTCAAACCTGCATGATGGCGAGAACCGATTTGTCGGCACACCATAAAGACACTACTGCCCGCGCGGTCCTGGATCCGGATCACGCCGCCACGCATGAGGTTCTCAATCGCAATGTCAAATTTACCATCAAACAGCGCTTCAAAATGAACGTTGTTGGCAGAAGGAAGACCAGCCAGGAGCATCTGACCGGGTCGATTCACCGATGCCACCACGCCTTCGCGGGAAACGGCAATCAGACCCGAAGACAAGGTATCCAGGTACTCGGCGCGGGGGTGAAAGGCGAAAATGAAGTGTCCGGCGTTCTCCTGGTAGACCAAGCCGTTCTCCACCGTTGCGGCGGCCATCTTGACTAGCGCGTGTGTATGCTGCTGGCGAATCTCGCTGGAGCAAGACGCATCGAGCAACCCGACTACATCACCCTTCGCGCTGAGTATCGGTGCGGCCATGCAACTGATTTGCCCGAACCCGGTGAAGTAATGTTCGCGACCATAGACTGCAACCGCTGATTTCTCCCGCATGCAAAGACCCAATGCGTTGGTACCAAGATCGGCTTCGGTCCATACACTGCCCGGAATGATGGACTTGCCCTGCGCGCTGTTGGCAAAGCGCTGGTCGCTGACCGTATCCAAGACAACGCCATCAGGATCGGCGAAAGCAATCAGGAAATTCGATCCTGCGATCTGGGCATATAGGTTGTGCATCTCGGCCAGCGCCAACCGTCTGAGCAGAGGGTTGCTTTCACGCCTTTGCCGAACCTCGGAAAACTCGATCACGGCATCCCGTGGCTTTGACCCGGGATCGAGTCCATAGCCGCGGCAACGCTGCCAGCTCGCAGCCACTGCTGAGGTGAGCGTGCCCGCGGGCAGACGCCCGCCGCACTCCAGTGCTCGGCGGGCCCGATCAATCCCGGAAAGGCGGTGCATATGTCTCCTCCTTCATGTACTTGGCACGAATGGAATTGGTTGATTCTAGGATACGTGCTGCAACGCTGGCTGTGCAGAAAGTGAACACCGCACAGCGCAACGTGGTCATTGCCCGAACAGTGACCTGCGTCAACGCGCCACACTAGCCAGTGGATCGCGCCGCTTTTTGTGGTTGGCACGAAGGATGCATCGTGCGAAGAGCAAAGCGGCATGTCGCCGCCACAGGAGACCGAGGACATGAAAGCACAGGTACTGAAAACTTATGACGAACATCTCACGGCCGAGCGCTGGGTCACTGAGGA
>JAKANU010000015.1 GCA_021812315.1 Pseudomonadota bacterium | reverse complement strand
CAAGGATGCACATAACCTGGCCGAAACCATGAAGCGGGCATTTCATATTGCCCGTAGTGGTCGGCCTGGACCGGTTCTGGTGGACATTCCAAAAGATGTGTCATTCAAGAGGGTGCATTTTTCCGGGTACCCGCAAAGCGTCGCGATGCGCTCCTATAACCCGGTTCGAAAAGGCCACGCCGGACAGATTCGCAAGGCATTGCAACTCTTGCTGGCTGCCAAGCGTCCGTATGTCTACACCGGCGGCGGCGTGATCTTGAGCAATGCTTCGGCTGAATTGCGTTCGCTCGTGGACATGTTGGGCTACCCGTGTACGAACACCTTAATGGGATTGGGCGCCTATCCGGCAAGCGACCGCAAGTTTCTTGGCATGCTTGGCATGCACGGGACGGTCGAAGCGAATAACGCGATGCAGAATTGTGACGTGTTGCTTGCCGTGGGGGCCCGCTTTGACGACCGGGTGATTGGTAACCCCAAGCACTTCGCGCAGAACGAGCGCAAGATCATTCACATTGATATCGATCCTTCAAGCATTTCCAAGCGTGTGAGAGTCGACATCCCGATTGTTGGCGACGTCAAGGAGGTGTTGCTGGAGATGCTGGCAATGATCAAGGACGGGTCAGCACGCCCGGACGCTGATGCATTGCGTGCGTGGTGGGAGACGATTGATGGCTGGCGCCAGGGCGAATGCCTCAAGTACGACCCGGGCAAGGGCGACGTGATCAAGCCGCAGGCAGTTGTCGAAACCCTCTGGAAAATGACCAGGGGAACGGACAGCTACATCACCTCGGATGTTGGCCAGCACCAGATGTGGGTGGCGCAGTATTACCGCTTCGACGAGCCGCGGCGCTGGATCAATTCGGGCGGACTCGGGACCATGGGCGTCGGCATTCCCTACGCCATGGGCATCAAGTTGGCCAGACCCGATGCCGAAGTGTTTTGTGTGACCGGAGACGGCTCCGTCCAGATGTGCATCCAGGAACTCTCGACTTGTTTGCAGTACAACACTCCGATCAAGATCCTTTCGTTGAACAACCGCTACCTGGGAATGGTCCGGCAGTGGCAGGAGGTCGAGTACGAGGGTCGATACAGCCACAGTTACATGGACGCCTTGCCCAATTTTGTCAAGCTGGCCGAGGCCTACGGGCACGTCGGACTGTTGATCGAGCGGGCGCAGGATGTGGAGCCGGCCCTGCGCGAGGCGCGGAAGCTCAAAGATCGCACGGTCTTGATGGACTTTCGCACCGATCCTACCGAAAACGTGTTTCCCATGGTCAAGGCCGGCCATGGCATCACGGAAATGCTGCTGGGCTCGGAGGATCTCTAAAATGAAACACATCATTGCAGTGCTGCTTGAAAACGAGCCCGGTGCTTTGTCGCGGGTGGTGGGCCTGTTCTCGGCACGGGGCTACAACATTGAATCGCTGACGGTCGCGCCGACAGAGGACCCAAGTCTGTCGCGGATGACGATTCAAACCACTGGCTCTGACGAGGTGATCGAACAGATTACCAAACACCTTAACCGGCTGATCGAAGTCGTGAAGGTGGTCGACCTGACGGAGGGCAGTTACACCGAGCGCGAACTGATGATGGTCAAGGTGCGCGCCGTGGGCAAGGAACGCGAGGAAATGATGCGGATGGCGCAGATTTTTCGGGGCCGGGTGATCGACGTGACAGAGAAGAGTTACACGATCGAATTGACCGGAGACCAGGAAAAGAACAATGCTTTCCTTGAGGCCATCGAGCGCGGGGCCATTCTGGAGACGGTGCGCACCGGCTCGAGTGGAATCGGCCGTGGTGAACGCATTTTGCGAGTTTAGTTTTACAACGGAGAAGTCAATGAAGGTTTATTACGACAAGGACTGCGATCTGAGCCTCATCAAAGGCAAGACGGTTGCGATCATCGGCTATGGCAGCCAGGGCCATGCCCACGCGCAGAACCTCAACGACAGCGGCGTCAAGGTGGTGGTCGGTCTGCGCAAGGGCGGGGCGTCCTGGTCCAAGGTTGAAAAGGCAGGGCTGGAGGTCAAAGAAGTCGGCGCGGCGGTGAAGGCCGCTGACGTGGTGATGGTCCTGCTTCCCGATGAGCAAATCGGTGCCGTCTATGCCAACGATATCGAGCCCAACATCAAGAACGGTGCTTCGCTGGTGTTCGCGCATGGATTCAACATCCATTACGGGTTGGTGAATCCGCGCGTGGATCTGGATGTCTGGATGGTGGCTCCGAAGGCTCCCGGGCACACCGTTCGCGGCACCTATGTGCAGGGAGGCGGCGTGCCGCAGTTGATCGCCATCCATCAGGACCGATCGGGGCGCACGCGCGATCTTGCCCTGAGCTATGCCATGGCCAACGGCGGCGGCAAGGCGGGCATCATCGAAACCAGTTTTCGGGAGGAAACCGAAACTGACCTGTTTGGTGAACAGGCGGTTCTGTGCGGCGGGACTGTTGAGCTGATCAAGGCCGGTTTCGAGACCCTGGTCGAAGCTGGCTACGCGCCGGAAATGGCGTATTTTGAATGCCTGCATGAGCTCAAGCTGATCGTGGACATGATTTATGAAGGCGGCATTGCCAACATGAATTACTCCATCTCCAACAACGCCGAATACGGTGAGTATGTGACGGGTCCGAAGATCGTTACAAGCGCCACCAAGGACGCCATGCGTCAGTGTCTGAAAGACATTCAAAGCGGGGAATATGCCAAGAGCTTTATTTTGGAGAACAAGGCGGGTGCACCCACGCTGCTAAGCCGGCGCCGTCTGATGGCCGAACATGAGCTTGAGCAGGTCGGCGAAAAGCTGCGCGCCATGATGCCCTGGATCAAGAAGAACAAGTTGGTCGACCAGAGCCGCAACTGATCCGCGCAAGCTCGCCGGCAGGGCCGCGCGGGCGGCCTTTGTTACCATGTGGTGTTGGAGACCAATGCCATGCATGACGGAAACGATTCGGACTTTGACCACGGGGGATCCGTGGCAAAGAAGCGCAGAAAGGGCATATTTATCTTGCCCAACCTGTTCACGTTGGCGGCGCTTTTTGGTGGCTTCTATGCCGTCGTCATGGCGGTCAATTCGCACTTCGATCTGGCGGCAGTCGGCATATTTTGTGCCATGGTGCTCGACAGTTTGGATGGTCGTGTCGCTCGCCTGACGAACACGCAGAGCGCCTTCGGCGAGCAGATGGATTCTCTCTCCGACATGGTGTCCTTCGGGGCGGCTCCGGCGATTATTTCCTACGTGTGGGCGCTGCAGGGACTGGGGCGCTGGGGGTGGATTGCAGCGTTTGTTTATTGTGCATGCACAGCCTTGCGTCTGGCCCGGTTCAACGTCAACACAGCTGTGGTCGACAAGCGCTACTTCCAGGGACTGCCCTCGCCGGCGGCGGCGGCGCTGGTGGCCGGCTTCATTTGGTTGATGGTTGATCTTGACGTCAAGGGCCACGCCGTGGCGTGGCCGATGTTCGCGTTGACCCTGTACGCGGGATTGACGATGGTCACCAATGTGCCATTTTACAGTTTCAAGGACGTGCCAATGAAAAGAAGCGTCCCGTTTGCGGCCATCGTGCTCATTGCCCTGGCCATTGCCGTTGTCAATATCGATCCTCCCATTGTCATGTTCAGTCTGTTTGTAGTCTACGGCCTCAGTGGTTACCTGATCTACCTGTGGCGCAAGGCGAAAGGGATGCAGACCAGTGTCATCAGCACGTCTACTGACGAGCCCGATGAGCGCGGATTGCACTGATGCGTGCTGTATCGTCGATGGCTGCTTCGGCGGACGAGCGGCTGGCAAGGCAGTTGTGGTACATTGCCCCCATGAAGTTGATAACGCTAGCGCTGCTGCTGTCGCCGGACGGGCGGATACGGTAGCGCGCGCTTACCTCGATCCAAAGCCCGTATGCACCCGCGACGGGTTTTTTTTTGCCAGGTGACGCTGCTGAAATTACAGGAGAAAACAGATGGCCGATAAGCTGATCATTTTTGATACGACCTTGCGTGATGGAGAGCAGTCGCCCGGAGCGTCCATGAACAGGGACGAAAAGTTACGCATTGCCAGACAACTTGAACGACTCAGAGTCGATGTTATTGAAGCCGGATTTGCTGCGAGTTCCAACGGTGATTTTGAGGCTGTCGAGTGCATTGCCAACGCCATCAAAGAGTCAACCATCTGTTCCCTTTCACGGGCCAATGATAAGGACATATCGCGTGCAGCACAGGCGTTGCGTGGAGCGAACAGCTCGCGGATTCACACGTTCATTGCCACATCGGCGCTGCACATGGAGAAGAAGCTGCGCATGAGTCCCGAAGAGGTGCTGGCCCAGGCCAGACTGGCCGTGCGTTTTGCACGCAATCTGGTTGCTGATGTCGAGTTCAGTCCGGAAGACGGGTACCGCAGCGATCCGGATTTCCTGTGTCGCGTGCTGCAGGCGGTCATCGAGGAGGGGGCGACCACGATCAATGTGCCCGACACCGTGGGCTACGCTGTTCCCGAACTCTACGGCAACTTCATCAAGTCGCTGCGAGAGCGAATTCCCAATTCGGACAAAGCGGTCTGGTCGGTGCACTGTCACAACGATCTGGGCATGGCGGTGGCCAATTCACTCGCCGGGGTCAAGATCGGCGGGGCTCGTCAGGTCGAGTGCACGATCAACGGCCTGGGCGAGCGGGCTGGCAACTGCAGCCTTGAAGAGGTTGTGATGGCCGTGAAGACGCGCAGGGACTATTTCGGACTGGAGTTGGGCATTGATACGCGGCACATCCTCGCTGCGAGCCGCATGGTGAGCCAAACCACCGGATTTGTCGTGCAGTCCAACAAGGCGGTGGTCGGGGCCAACGCCTTTGCCCATGCTTCCGGAATTCATCAGGACGGCGTCCTCAAGGCCCGTGATACTTATGAGATCATGCGCGCCGAGGACGTGGGCTGGTCGGCCAACAAGATTGTTCTGGGCAAGCTGAGCGGTCGCAATGCGTTCAAGCAGCGTTTACAGGAGTTGGGGGTTCAATTGGACAGCGAAGCCGATATCAACGCGGCATTCTCCAAGTTCAAGGAACTCGCCGACCTGAAGAGCGAAATCTTCGACGAAGACATCCTGGCTTTGGTCAGCGACGGTAGTGTCACGCACGATCAGGACCAGTACACGTTCGTATCTCTGTCCCAACATAGCGAGACCGGGGAGAGAGCGCTGGCCACCATCGTCTTTACTGTCGACGGTCAGGAAGTGACGAGTTCATCCGACGGTGACGGCCCGGTGGACGCTTCACTAAAGTCGATTGAGGCTCATGTGGCCAGTGGTGCCGAGATGATTCTCTACTCGGTTAACGCGATCAGCGGTTCGACTGAGAGCCAAGGAGAAGTGACCGTGCGACTGCAAAACAGCGGTCGTGTCGTCAACGGGGTCGGCGCCGACCCGGACATCATCGTCGCCTCGGCGAAAGCCTACTTGAGCGCGCTCAACAAGTTGCACAGCAAGTCTGATCGCGTGGCCGCCCAAGGATAGCGCCGGGACTTATGTTCCAGTTTAAGAAATTGATGCAACTGGTTGATCTCACGAAGTTTTTTGTATAGACTGTGGCCGTATCGAATGGCATCCAGATAGGGGTGCGGGCTCGTCTCACGACCGAATGTGATTGGAAAAATTTTGCGACGACTATTCCTGTTTTCTTGCCTGTTGGTCCTGGGTTTGTCCATTTCAGTGCCACCAGCCTGCGCGGCCCCTCACACGCGACAATCCACGAAGGCATCCAAGAGCCATCCTGTTGCCAAGCGCAAGACGACCCGATCCGGCGCCTCCATCAAGAAGAAGTCTGCCGCCAGCGTTGCCGCCCGTCCTTCTCACGGACAGATGGCAGGCTTGCGCGACTCGCGCGAATTGCCAGAGCTGAAGTCGAGCGTTGCTCTGGTCATCGATCAGGATACCAACGAGGTTCTGTTTAGCAAGAATGAGACAGCGGTGCTACCGATTGCCTCCCTGACCAAATTGATGACGGGACTGGTCATCAGCCAGGCGCAGTTGCCAATGGACGAATCGATCACGATTTCCAGCGCCGATATCGATACGGAGAAAGGAAGTTCCTCACGTCTGAGCGTGGGTACGACGCTGAGCCGCGGAGAATTGATGCATTTGGCGCTGATGTCGAGCGAGAATCGAGCGGCGCACGCCCTGGGTCGCAGTTATCCTGGGGGTCTGCCGGCGTTTGTCGCCCAAATGAATGCCCGGGCGAAGTCGATCGGAATGAACGACACCAGTTACGTTGATCCGACCGGACTTTCAAGTCAAAACCAGTCCAGTGCCCGCGATCTGGCCAAGCTGGTCGAAGTTGCCTATGGCGATCCGATCCTGCGCGAACTCTCAACCTCGCCGGATCACTTTGTGGCCGTCGGCAGACGCACCTTGCACTTCAACAACACCAACCGGCTGGTGAAGAACCCGACTTGGGACATTGGTTTGCAGAAGACGGGTTATATCGCCGAGGCCGGCCGATGCCTGGTGATGCAGGCCAAGGTGGCCGGGCGCAAACTCATCATGGTGTTTCTTGATTCGGCGGGTAAACTTACGCGCCTGGCAGATGCCGAGCGGGTCCGGCGCTGGGTTGAATCCGCGCCCGTGGCAGTGTCCGGCTTGGCACCGATCGCTGGCGCGCTGGCGACTGACAGGTTGATACCTGAAGCTGGCGGCTGAGCCGGAATTGCTAGCGCGTGGGCGCCGGTCGGTAGCCCAAAGTCATGGAGATTTCCAGCGCGGTTGACTGGAGCTTTGGCAGCCAGGCGTCATCGAGTCTTCCAGCAGGCGCCGATATCGACAAGCCCGCCACCAATGCCCCTTGGTCGTCGTAGATCCCGGCGGCCATGCAGCGCACGCCAAGTTCAAGTTCCTCGTTGTCGTGAGCGTTGCCGTATTGACGCACTTTGGATAATTCCTTTTCGAGTGCATTCAGTTGAGTCAGGCTGTTCTTGGTATGACCATTCAAGCCCGTGCGGGCGGCATACGCGCGCACCCTTTGGGGATCGTCCGCCGCCAGAAATAGCTTGCCAACCGAGGTCAGGTGCAAGGGGGCGCGCCCACCGATGGCGCGCACGACCTGCATGCCCGAGCGTTCGCTGAAGGCACGCTCGATGTAAACAATCTCGTCTCCCTGGCGCATGCTCAGATTGACGGGCTGCTGCGTCACTTTGTGAAGTTCGCGCATCGGCGCGAGCGCAGCGTCGCGCACATTCAGCCGGCTCTTGACCAGGTTGCCCAGTTCCAGCAGGCGCATGCCCAGACGATAGCTACCGGGCTGAGGGTGGTCGACAAATCGTCCGGTCGCCAGATCGTTCAGTAGCCGGTGCGTAGTGGACAAGTGCAGACCCGACCTCTGGCTGATCTCCTTCAATGAAATTGCTTCTTCACGAGAGGCCAGGACGTCAAGCAGTCGGAACATGCGTTCGATGACCTGTACCGTGGGGGTCGTGACGCTGTCGGTTTCGGCTTTCCTCATGAATTCTCCTGGTTTGGCTTCGTCATTTTATCTTGTGAAATGCCACCACCAAGGAGCAACGGCATCAAGCCGACTCGAGGCGCCGCCACTCTCCAGCAACGAGCAATTCCGAAGGATTGAACCGCGCCTTGTAGTGCATCTTCTCGCTGTCGCGGATCCAGTAGCCCAGATAGACATGGGACAGTCCAAGGGTGCGGGCGAAGTCAATTTGCCAACAGATGCTGTACGTGCCGTAGCTGCTACAGGGCTCGGGTTCGTAAAACGTGTACACCGCCGACAGGCTGTCATCGAGTAGATCAAACAGCGAGATCATTTTCAGACTCGACGATGCAACTGCGGGTCGCGGGTCGCGAAACTCCACCAGACGTGAGTTGACCCCGCTTTGCAATAGAAACTGGGTGTACTGTGCCACGTCGTCCTGGTCCATGCCGCCGCCCGGGTGTCGCGCACGCTGGTAGCGTAAGTACAGATCGTAGTGCTCTTCGGCAAACCTGGGCTTGAGCACCGTCGCCGTGAGTCCGCGATGTTGCGACCAGGCGCGTCGCTGGCTTCGGTGGGGTTGAAATTCGTTGGCGACGACGCGCAACGGAATGCAAGCGTTGCAGGCCCCGCATTGGGGTCGATAGGTAAACAGCCCGCTGCGCCGGAAGCCCTGGGCGACGAGCTTGGAGTAGGTTGCGCCATTGACGAAGTGCCTGGGCACGGCGACTTCGGAGCGAGCCTGACGCCCCGGCAGGTAACTGCATGGGTAGGCAGCGGTTGTATAAAACTGTAGCGCCCTGAGCGGCAAATCAGCAAGTAGCATCGGCGTGAGGTCGGTTCAGCAAGATTTCGTCCCAGTATAGAGGGTCGAATTCCCAACTGGGGGTCGGCGCATGGACCTTGGCGCTCACCTCATCAATGAATGCCTCGCGCGCGATCTCCCGTGCACCCAGCGAAGCTAGGTGACGCGTGCGCTGCTGGCAGTCGATCTGCGCGATGCCTTGGGCGCGACAAAAGCCCACCAGCGCGGCTAGGGCGATCTTGGAGGCATCGCTGACCCGGCTGAACATCGACTCGCCGAAGACGAACTTGCCCAAGCCAACACAGTACAGGCCACCGGTCAGTTCGCCGTCAACCCAGGTCTCCACGCTGTGAGCGAAGCCAGCGCGATGCAGCCGGGAATAGGCTTGCACCATCTCGGGCACGATCCAGCCGTCGGTGCGCTCGCCGCGGGCACCGGTGGAACATTGGGCGATCACTTGATCAAATGCTCGGTCTATGGCGATTTCGCAACCCTGGGTTCGGGAAAATTTGCGCAGAGCCTTTCGCAGGGAGGCGTGAAGCCGAAAGTCCCTGACCTTGAGCACCATTCTTGGATCTGGGGACCACCACAAAATCGGTTGACCTGCGCTATACCAGGGGAAGATGCCGCTGCTGTAGGCGCGGCACAAGGTCTCGACATCAAGCCCGGCGCCAGCAGCGAGCAGCCCCGGGGCGGCAGAATCTGGCCCCCAGGCTTCGTGCACGGGCGGAAAGTCCTCACCCGGTTGCAACCACATTAGCGAAGGAGATGGAGATGGAGATCTCATGCCCCACTGTAGCCGATGGCCCGGCCTGGCATGGCGTCCGAGGCAGGGGCGACCGCTACAATAAGCGTGTCGGGGCGTAGCGCAGCCTGGTAGCGCATCTGGTTTGGGACCAGAGGGTCGAAGGTTCGAATCCTTTCGCCCCGACCATCAATGTGCCGCGGACGGGAATCGAACCCATAACCCCTGGCTTAGAAGGCCAGTGCTCTATCCAGTTGAGCTACCGCGACGTAAAATTTTGGCAGGGCTAATTATGCATTGCCGCCCCTTCTTCAGGTGTGCGACTTTTCACCTCCGGTGGGGCCCAAGACTGAACCCTTCTGACTGGAGTTGCTGTTGCGCGTTCCGAAGATCGAATTAGTTGCCCGGGCGGCGCCCGGGCTGCTGGCGACGGTCCTGGCGCTTGGCGCGGCCGACGCCTTGGCCACGCTTGGGCAGCCGGTGGTGACAACGAGCCCGACTTCGGCAAGCTCGTCCGTGAGGACTGCGGCGCGCCGTCTTGCCGTCACGCCAGGCGCGCCGTCAGAACCCTTTGTCGTTTATCTGGATCAGCTCGACAGCGGAACCGAGGTGCGTCAGTACGCCGGGCCTGACGGCGTCGTTTTCGCGGTGTCCTGGCATGGCCCGGTCCTGCCCGACTTGAACTTGCTGCTAGGCACCTACTTGCCGGTGTTCAAGCGGGAGATCGAGCGCTTGCGCGCCGCTGGCAGACGCGGTTCACCGCTGAGTGTGACACGTGATGGACTGGTCGTCGAGTCGAACGGGCGCATGCGAAACTTTTTTGGTTATGCCTACGCTCGAGACCTGATGCCAAGCGGGGTGACCGTCGAAGATGTTCGGCCCTAATGTCATGGGCCGCGTCGTCGCATTGTTGCTGGCCTTGGTCCTGTTGACGGCTTGTGGGGGTGGCTCCGGGTCGCAACCGGCGAGTACGCCGAGTCCTGCGGCTGCGGGCAATGTCCTGGGTGTGATTGTCGATGCTGGTCCGTCGGGCGCGGGCTACAACGTCAATCGCTTGTACACCACAGTCAAGGTATGTCAGCCCGACGGCGGTCTTTGCAAAGTCATCGACCACGTCCTAGTGGACACCGGCTCGACAGGTTTGCGGCTCTTGTCTTCGGCGCTGGGTTCTAGCGTGGGACTGCCAAGGATTCTGGGCAAGGCTGGGCTGCCCTTGCTCAATTGCGCGCAGTTTGTCGACGCGACTTACGCCTGGGGGCCGGTGGTGACTTCCGACCTGATCCTCGGCGGGCAAGCAGCTCTGTTGGTGCCGATTCAAATCATCGCCGATCGGGAATTTGACACAGCACCGGGTTCCTGTGCTGCCGGCGGCACCGCCATCACCGACGTGAAATCCCTTGGCGCAAATGGCATTCTCGGGCTCGGATTGTTCAAGGAAGATTGTGGTTCCGGCTGCGGCAGCAACGTCCACAACGGCTTCTACTACACATGCACCGACCCGAGCTGTGCAGCAACCACCGGCGCAATAGCTGCGCTTTCGCAACAGGTCAGGAATCCGGTTTCGAGTTTTGCGTCAGACAATAATGGCGTCGTCATCGAGTTGCCGCCTGTCGGCGCTGCGGGCCTGTCCAATTTGACCGGCTCCTTGATCTTTGGTGTGGGCACGCAGTCGAACAATCAAATGGCACCCGGCTCGGTCGTGCTCTTCGGCGACGCATGGGGCTACGTGAGCACCCTGCTTGGAGGAACGAACCAGCCCAACAATTTTGCCAGAAGCTTTTTTGACACCGGCTCGAACGGGCTGTTCTTCGACTCTGCAACGATTCAGCTCTGTGCCCAGAGCCAGGACTTTTACTGCCCGGCGTCGACGCTGGCTTTATCGGCAACCTTGGTTGGAGCGAATGCGGCCAAAGCCTCGGTCGGGCTGGCCATCAGCGATGCGACACCCCTATTTACTGATGGTTCCAAGTCCGCCTTCCCGGGGCTGGCCGGACCGATCGGGGAGTCATCGATCTTTGATTTCGGGCTGCCATTTTTCTACGGACGTCGGGTTGCCATTGGTCTTGCCGGGCGCTCGTCATCGCTCGGAACCGGGCCGTACTACGCCTTCTGAGATCTGGCTCAGGTAGCCGCCTCCAGGCCGTTGCTAAAGTGTTCGAGCATGCAGCGCTGGCTCGCCGCGGCATCGCGCGCGGCAATCGCCGACATCAAAGCCCTGTGCTCGTTCAGCGATTCACTGACGCGTCCCGACTTGAGCAGTGAATGATGCCGGTTCAGCTTCATCACCTTTCGCAAGTCCCGCACCATCTGGTTGCGCCAACGGTTGTCGGCGAGCTCCAGCAAGCACATGTGAAACCGCTCGTTGAGTTCAAAAAAGCGTTCGCGATCCAGTTGTGCGGGTTGCGCTGCGGCTTCCAGTTCGCTGTGCAGCGCGCGTAGGGTCTCAATCTGCGAGGCGCTCGCACTGTTGGCGACGACGCTTGCGGCGTCAGCCTCAAGCAGGCCCAGAAGGTGATAGACCTCGCGAAGGTCGCGTTCCGAGACTTCGGTGACGTAGGCCCCGCGGCGTACCTTCATCGTCACCAGGCCCTCCGCCGCCAATACCTTGAGCGCCTCGCGCAACGGTGTGCGACTGATGCCGTATTCCTGCGCTATATTCTTCTCGTCAATCCAACTGCCGGGCTCGAGTTCACGCGCGAAGATACGTTGACGCAGGCGTTCCGCAACTTCCTGGTAGAGCGCGTGGGGCGAGAGCGAGGGCGCGGACATGGAGAATATTGTAGCGCCGGCGGCTTTATTAATCAATAATTATAAATGACGTACACTATGGCGGATTCGTCGTAACATGACTGGCCCCGAATTGCGCCGGGTACGGGCCTGGTCCTCTCGATAAACTTTACTGTCAACGATTCAGCCTATGACCAAAGAAGCTAGCGTCTATCCGACACCGAGTCTGCAAGCTTGGGCGGTCCAGGCCGCCAAGGCAGCACCAGGCGGAAAGCTCGACCACCTGGATTGGCACACGCCCGATGGCATTGTCGTCAAGCCCCTGTACACCGCTGCCGACACCCGGGACCTGCCTTACGCCGATACCCTGCCCGGGTTCGAGCCGTATTTGCGGGGTCCACAGGCGACGATGTACGCCGTGCGCCCCTGGACGATTCGCCAGTACGCCGGGTTCTCCACCGCCGAGGAGTCCAACGCTTTTTATCGCCAGGCACTTGCCGCCGGCGCGCAGGGCGTATCAGTGGCCTTCGATCTGGCCACGCACCGGGGTTACGACTCGGATCATCCGCGTGTCACCGGTGACGTTGGCAAGGCCGGTGTTGCGATCGACTCGGTGGAGGACATGAAGATCCTGTTCGACCGGATTGCGCTTGACAAAGTCAGTGTGTCGATGACCATGAACGGCGCGGTACTGCCGGTGCTGGCCGGTTACATCGTCGCTGCCGAAGAGCAGGGCGTGGAGCAGGCGCAGTTGAGCGGGACCATCCAGAATGACATTCTCAAAGAGTTCATGGTGCGCAACACCTACATCTATCCGCCCGAGCCGAGCATGCGCATCATCGGTGACATCATCGAGTACACGGCCCAGCACATGCCGAAATTCAACTCGATCTCCATTTCCGGCTACCACATGCAGGAAGCCGGCGCCAACCAGGCGCTGGAATTGGCGTTGACGCTGGCCGACGGGCAGGAGTACGTCAAGACAGCCATGGCCAAAGGCATGGACGTTGACGAGTTCGCACCGCGCCTGTCGTTCTTCTGGGCGATCGGGATGAATTTTTATCTTGAGATCGCCAAGATGCGTGCAGCGCGCCTCTTGTGGTGGCGCATCATGAAGGGATTTGGCGCGAAGAACCCCAAGAGTCTGATGCTGCGCACGCACTGCCAGACCAGCGGTTGGAGCCTGACCGAGCAGGACCCGTACAACAACGTGGTGCGCACCACCATCGAGGCTATGGCGGCGGTCTTCGGCGGCACGCAGAGCCTGCACACGAACAGTTTTGACGAGGCCATCGCGCTGCCCACGGAGTTCAGCGCGCGCATCGCCCGCAACACCCAACTCATCATCCAGGAAGAGACCCACATTCCCAATGTTGTTGACCCCTGGGCAGGCAGTTACATGATGGAAAAGCTCACCCAGGACATGGCCGACGCGGCCTGGGCCATCATCGAAGAAGTTCAAGCCATGGGCGGCATGACCCAGGCGGTCGGAAGTGGCTGGGCGAAACTCAAGATCGAGGCCGCCGCGGCGCAGAAGCAGGCGCGCATCGACAGTGGCAAGGACGTGATCGTGGGTGTCAACAAGTACCGCCTGGAAAGCGAAGATACCATTGCTGCGCGCGATATCGACAATGTGGCGGTGCGCCAGGGACAACTCGCCAGACTCCAGAAGATCAAGACAAATCGCTCTGCAGAGCAGGTGCAGCTAGCACTGGATGCTATAACTTCTGCAGCAGAACAGGGCGATGGAAATTTGCTTGATCTGAGCATCAAAGCCATGCGGCTGCGCGCCACCGTGGGTGAAGTCAGCGACGCGATGGAAAAAGTCTACGGGCGCCACCGCGCCGATACGCAAAAGGTGACCGGTGTGTATGCAGCAGCCTATGACAGTGCCCAAGCTTGGGATGCTCTCAAAGCCGAGATCAACGACTTTGCACAAAAGCAGGGGCGCCGACCGCGGGTCATGATTTCCAAGCTCGGCCAGGACGGCCATGACCGCGGCGCCAAAGTGGTTGCCACGGCGTTCGCCGACCTCGGCTTTGATGTTGACATTGGGCCGCTGTTTCAGACGCCCGAAGAGTGCGCGCGCCAGGCCATTGAAAACGACGTGCATGCATTGGGCATCTCCACGCTGGCGGCTGGTCACAAGACCCTGGTGCCCGCCGTCATTGCCGAACTCAGCAAGCAGGGAGGCAATGACATCGTCGTGTTCGTTGGCGGCGTGATACCGCGCCAGGACTACGACATGCTGTTTGAGGCCGGTGTCAAGGGCATCTACGGTCCGGGCACACCGATCCCCGACAGCGCCAGGGATGTGCTCGGGCACATCTTGAGGGCTTGTGTCTGAAGGTCCCAGCGTCGCGCTGAACACAGGACCGCCGCCATGACGGACGCGAAAGCCCAGCAGAAGGCGCAGGCGACGACGGCGCAGTTGGTCGCTGCGATCGTCGGCGCTGCGGGCCACGTGCAACGTCGCGCGATGGCCAAGGCCATCACCCTGGTTGAGTCCACCCGCAGTGACGATCGGCTGCGCTCCGAGGAACTGCTCAGCGCCTTGTTGGCGCACGGCGCGACGGCGTTTCGCCTGGGTATCAGCGGCGTTCCCGGCGTCGGCAAATCGACCTTCATCGAGGCACTGGGCTTGTACCTGATCGAGCAGGGTCATCGGGTGGCGGTGTTGACCATTGATCCGTCGAGTTCGATCTCGGGTGGTTCAATTCTGGCAGACAAGACCCGCATGGAACGCCTTGGCGCGAACGAGCGGGCCTACATCCGCCCGAGCCCGAGCAGCGGCGCCTTGGGTGGCGTTGCCGGCAAGACACGCGAGGCGATGCTGATTTGTGAAGCCGCCGGCTACGACATCGTGATCGTCGAAACCGTCGGTGTTGGTCAGTCGGAGACGACTGTTGCGAACATGACGGACCTGTTCGCTCTGCTGCTGCTGCCCAACGCCGGCGACGAATTGCAGGCGATTAAAAAGGGCGTGATGGAACTGGCCGACCTGGTCGTCGTGAACAAGGCCGATCTGGATGAGACCGCGGCAGGCCGTGCGTGCGCGCAGCTGGCTTCGACCCTGAGTCTTCTCGGACGTCACGGCGGCCAGAAGCATGACCGGCCGGGCTCGGCAGTCTGGCGACCCAGGGTGTTGCAGCTCAGCGCGTTGTCCGGCCAGGGGGTGGCCGCTTTCTGGGACACGGTGCGCGAATTCCAGTCCGCTCAGGAACGCCAGGGTGAGTTCGTCCACAGGCGCAAGAAGCAGGCGCTGGCGTGGATGTGGGAACGCATCGAAGCCGGTTTGAGACACGAATTTGTTGCGAATCGACGAGTGCAGAGCTTGCTGGGCGGCTTGACTCAGGACGTGCTCGAAGGTCGCATGCCAGCCTCGACTGCAGCACACAAGCTTCTTGAAATGCATATGAACAGGGCATAGCCAGCTATATTAATGATAGCGTTGAGACTGATGAACAGTGAATTTCCGGAGACCATTGACCATGCACGACATCCTTGAACAGTTGGAAGCCAAACGCGAGCTGGCACGGCTCGGCGGCGGCACCAAGCGCATCGCTGCCCAGCACGCCAAGGGCAAACTCACGGCGCGCGAACGCCTGGAGTTGCTCCTCGATGAGGGAACTTTTGAAGAATGGGACATGTTTGTCGAGCATCGGTGCATCGACTTCGGCATGCAGGACCAGAAGATTCCCGGTGACGGTGTCGTCACCGGCTACGGGATGATCAACGGGCGGCTGGTGTTCGTCTTCAGCCAGGACTTCACCGTGTTTGGTGGCGCGTTGAGCGAGGCGCACGCAGAGAAGATATGCAAGATCATGGACCAGGCGATGAAGGTTGGCGCGCCGGTGATCGGTTTGAACGACTCGGGCGGCGCGCGCATCCAGGAGGGCGTGGCTTCACTGGGCGGCTATGCCGACGTGTTCCAGCGCAACGTCATGGCCAGCGGCGTGGTGCCGCAAATCAGCCTGATCATGGGCCCGTGTGCCGGCGGGGCCGTGTATTCGCCAGCGATGACCGATTTCATTTTCATGGTCAAGGACAGCTCCTACATGTTCGTCACCGGTCCCGAAGTGGTCAAGACCGTGACGCACGAGGAAATCACCGCCGAGGAACTCGGTGGTGGCATCACGCACACGACCAAGAGCGGCGTTGCGGACATGGCGTTCGAAAACGACGTGGAAGCTCTGTTGATGCTGCGCCGTCTGTACAACTACCTGCCCTTGAACAACCGCGAGAAGGCGCCGGTGCGGCAAAGCGGCGACCCATGTGAGCGCATGGAAATGAGCCTCGATACGCTGGTACCGGACAATCCGAACAAGCCCTATGACATGAAGGAGTTGATTCAGAAAACGGTCGATGATGGTGACTTCTTTGAACTGCAGCCTGAGTACGCGAAGAACATCCTGATCGGCTTTGCCCGCATGGATGGCCAGACCGTGGGGATCGTGGCGAACCAGCCGCTGGTGCTGGCTGGCTGTCTGGACATCAAGAGCAGCATCAAGGGGGCTCGCTTTGTACGTTTTTGCGACGCCTTCAACATCCCGGTGATCACGTTCGTCGATGTGCCCGGTTTCATGCCCGGGACGGCGCAGGAGTATGGCGGCATCATCAAACATGGCGCCAAGCTGCTGTATGCCTTTGCCGAATGTACGGTGCCCAAGATCACCATCATCACGCGCAAGGCCTACGGCGGTGCCTACGACGTGATGAGTTCCAAGCACCTGCGCGGTGACGTGAATCTGGCCTGGCCGAACGCCGAAATTGCGGTGATGGGTGCCAAGGGTGCCGTGGAGATCATCTTTCGCGAAGACAAGAGCGACCCGGTCAAACTCGCCGCCCGTGAGGCCGAATACAAGGCGCGCTTTGCCAACCCGTTTGTCGCTGGAGCGCGCGGGTTCATCGACGACGTCATCCTCCCGCATGAAACCCGTCGACGCATTTGCCGCTCCCTGGTCATGCTGCGCGACAAGAAGCTCGACAACCCGTGGCGCAAGCACGGCAATATCCCGCTATAAACGTCCAGAACCAGAACCGGAGAACAGGCCATGTTCAACAAGATATTGATTGCCAACCGCGGCGAAATCGCCTGCCGCGTCATCAGCACTGCAAAAAGGATGGGCATCATGACGGTCGCGGTGTACTCCGACGCCGACAAGGACGCGCGGCACGTGCTGCTGGCCGACGAGGCGGTGCACATTGGCCCGCCGCCGAGCCGCGAGAGCTACCTGTTGGGCGACAAGATCATTGCTGCGTGCAAGCAGACCGGAGCGCAAGCGCTGCATCCGGGCTACGGCTTTTTGAGCGAGAACGCCGCGTTTGCCAAGAAGGTCGAAGAGGAGGGCATTGTCTTCATCGGCCCCAAGCACTATTCAATGGCCGCGATGGGCGACAAGATCGAGTCCAAGAAGCTCGCCGGCGCTGCGGGGGTCAGCTGTATCCCGGGCGTCAACAGCGCGATCGAGACCGCTGAGCGGGCAGTCGAGATTGCCCAGGGTATCGGTTACCCGGTGATGATCAAGGCCAGTGCGGGCGGCGGTGGCAAGGGACTGCGCGTGGCCTACAACGACAAGGAAGCGTTTGACGGTTTCACGTCATGCCGCAACGAGGCGCGCAACAGTTTTGGCGATGATCGCGTGTTTGTCGAGAAGTTTGTCGAAGAGCCGCGTCATATCGAGATTCAGTTGATTGGCGACGCGCACGGCAATGTGCTCTACCTCAACGAGCGCGAATGCTCGCTGCAGCGCCGGCACCAGAAAGTGATCGAGGAAGCACCGTCGCCTTTCATTTCGCAGGCGACACGCAAGGCGATGGGCGAGCAGGCGGTGGCGCTGGCCAAGGCCGTGAAGTACCAGAGCGCGGGAACGGTGGAGTTCGTTGTTGGCAAGGATCAGGGTTTCTATTTTCTGGAGATGAACACGCGCTTGCAGGTGGAGCACCCGGTAACCGAGTGCATCACCGGCCTGGACCTGGTCGAATTGATGATTCGCGTGGCGGCCGGCGAAAAGCTGGAACTGACGCAGGCTGATGTGAAGCGCGATGGCTGGGCGATGGAATGCCGCATCAACGCCGAGGACCCGTTTCGCAACTTTCTGCCCTCCACCGGCCGCCTGGTGCGTTTTGCGCCACCGGCGCAGACCATGATGCAAGCCGATACCAGCCGCTGGTTTGGCGTGCGCGTTGACACCGGCGTGCAGGACGGCGGCGAAATTCCCATGTACTACGACTCGATGATCGCCAAGCTGATCGTGCACGGAAAGGATCGCCTTGAAGCCATCGCCAAGATGCGCGAAGCCCTCAACGGCTTTGTGATTCGCGGCGTGTCGAGCAACATCCCATTCCAGTCGGCGCTACTGGCCCACCCCAAATTTGTCAGCGGGGACTTCAACACCGGCTTTATCGCCGAGCATTACGGCAAAGGCTTTGCCGCCGAAGATGTGCCGCATGACGATGCATCGTTTCTGGTCGCGCTGGCCGCCTTCGTGCGGCGCAAGTCACGCGAACGCGCGGCGTCGATTTCGGGCCAGTTGCCAGGCTACAGCGTGAACGCTGGCAAGGACTACGTGGTGGTCACCCTGGCAGCGGACGGGAACAACATCTACCAGCCGGTGCATGTTGACGAATTTATCGGAGAAACGGGCTCGGCGCGAGTGCTGGTGGGCGCAAGCAGCTATGAAATTCGTAGCACTTCGCGGCTCAACGACGTTGCCATCTTCGGCTCCGTGAATGGCGCGGAGTTCACCGCACAGGTCGAGCGTGGCACGCCCAAGAACCCGCTGGCGCTGCGTGTGCAGCACAATGGTCGGCGCATCGATGTGCTGGTGATCTCGCCGCGCATGGCCGAACTGCACGCCCTGATGCCGTTCAAGGCGCCGCCCGACATGAGCCGCTACGTGCTCTCGCCCATGCCCGGCCTGCTGGTCGATGTGGCGGTGCAAGTCGGCCAGAAGGTGCAGGCTGGCGAGCGGGTGGCCGTGATCGAGGCCATGAAGATGGAAAACGTGCTGTTCGCCACTGCCGATGGCGTGGTCGGCAAGGTGCTGGCGGCCAAGGGCGAGAGCCTGGTGGTGGACCAGCCGATTGTGGAGTTTGCGTGATGGGACCTGCGCGTCCGTTCAAGGTGCTGGGCATCCAGCAAATCGCCATCGGCGGTGTGGACAAGACCCGTTTGCACAAGCTCTGGGTGGAGATGCTTGGTCTCGAAGTAACTGGCACGTTCCGCAGCGAGCGCGAAAACGTCGACGAAGACATCTGCGCGATTGGCAGCGGGCCGTTCAAGGTCGAAGTCGATCTGATGCAACCGGTTGATATCGACAAGAAACCTGCGGTGCACGCGACGCCGCTGAACCATGTCGGGTTGTGGATCGACGATTTGACAGCAGCCGTGGCCTGGCTCACAGCACAGGGCGTTCGTTTTGCCCCGGGCGGCATTCGCAAGGGGGCGGCGGGTTTTGATATCTGTTTCCTTCATCCCAAGTCGAGTGACGAGTTTCCGATCAGCGCTGAGGGTGTCCTGATCGAGCTGGTGCAGGCGCCGGCAGAGGTGATTGCGGCGTTTGGCAGGACCACGTCCGAGGCGCTCTGAGGCAAGTCAATTTATAATTGACAGTACGCGCTTGCGGGATTAGCGCAGGGGCTTTTGCAGGCGTGCTGCCGTACACTTCACCCTCGCCCCGCCGCTCGCGCGGCCCGCTCAGGGTTTAGGAGACCG